>JBDTWG010000005.1:0-26804 GCA_040006855.1 Nitrospira sp. | reverse complement strand
CGGCAATCCGTTTTTCTGATCGGGCTGTTCCTGTTGGCCTGCGGAACGCGGGAAGCGGCCGTCGTCTCGATCGCGCTCCATCCCTCCAATCCCAACATCGTCTATGTCGCCACGAACGAAGCGGTGCACAAGACCAGAGACGGTGGCGCCACTTGGGAGCAATTCTCCAGCTTCACCGCCCGGCGCGTGACCACCTTGGCCATTGACCCGAAGCTCCCCGCCACCGTTTACGCCGGCACCATGGGGGATGCCATTTACAAGAGCCCCGATGGCGGCCAACATTGGCTGCCGCACAACGTGGGCTTGAAAGAGCACGTCTCATTCGTCAATGAGATCATTTTCCATCCGGACAATACCGAGATCATCTACCTCGCCACCACGGTGGGCGCATTCGTCACCAAAAACGGCGGGCGGGAGTGGGCGGAACGGATGGCGGGGATGAAGGAAGTGCACATCGTCACCTGCATCACCATGGATCATAAGCACCCGCGCGTGCTCTACGCCGGAACGACCGGCGGCACCTACCGCAGCGAGGATGGTGGCGGAAGCTGGCAAAAAAAGAATAGCGGGCTCATTCCAGACGAGATCCTGAACGCCGCCATGGCGCTCGGGGTGAATGTGTTGGCGGTCGATCCGCTGAATTCCGGTATCGTGTACGCCGCTACCACGAAGGGACTCTTTCGAACCACCAACCAGGCGGAATACTGGGAACAGATCGGACAGGGACTGTCGGACCAATTCATCAGTAGCTTGGTGGTGCATCCGACGAACCCCGGCATTCTCTACATCGGCGGGCCGGCCGGCGTCCTCAAGACGGTCGATAGCGGGAAAACCTGGCAGCCTCACAATCAGGGGCTCGCCACCTTGAATGTGCGCACGATCGCCATCAGCGCGAGCGATCCTCAACTCCTCTACGCCGGGACGAATGGAAGCGGGTTGTATCGCTCGACCGACGGCGGGGAGCATTGGACAACGATCCCCCTGACCGGACCCCTCGTGGCCACTCCGTAAGCCGGACGAACACCACCAATGCCGATTCTGCTGCTCATTCGCCATGGAGAAACAGACTGGAACCGATCCGGTCGCGTCATGGGCGACCAATCGATTCCCTTGAACGAGGCCGGCGAACGTCAGGCCCAGGCCTGCGCCGAGCTCTTGTCCCGCACTCCGATCACCGGCATCTTCACCAGCCCCGTCTTGCGCGCCGTGCAAACGGCCGAGATTTTACGTCAGGGGCAAGAGACGCCGCTGCAACATATTTCAGCGCTACGTGAGATAGGAGTCGGTGGCTGGCTGAATCGGTATTGGCGAGACTTCGTAGATGATCCAGCGAAGCGGGACTGGTACACCCAACCGGACGTGGCGCGCCCCTCCGGCGGGGAAACGCTGCGGGAGGTGCAGCGTCGTGCGGTCGCGGCGGTGGAACGGGTCATTGACACCTCCCAGGACAGGCCCCACGTCTTCGTGTCCCACGGCGACGTCATTCGGGCGATTCTCGCCCATTTTCTGCACCTCGATTTGGCCATGATC
Organism: Nitrospira sp.; assembly: GCA_040006855.1. Taxonomy (GTDB): domain Bacteria; phylum Nitrospirota; class Nitrospiria; order Nitrospirales; family Nitrospiraceae; genus Nitrospira_A. The sequence goes on along the minus strand of JBDTWG010000005.1, from coordinate 25,274 downwards.
CGCCATGCCACCATCGATCATGTCTCCGTCAGCGGGCTGGAACTGACGGACCACTCCGCGCAACTGCTGTTCCTCAACCATAGGCCAGGTTTGGACCGACTGCTATGAGAACCGCACAGGCCGCTTAGGGTTGGGATACTGCCGGGACGGCCGAATCTGTTTTCTTCCCGTAATAGCGACCTCCGTAGTTTTGCAGGTCCTCGGATAGCCCCGCCCATTCTTGGGCCGTCAAGAGCCCCTTCATCTTGAAGCGAAGGCCCAGAATCTTGGCAGACGAACGCATGCGGCTATTGTTCAATTCATCCAGAATTGTCGTGAACTCGTCCGGCGACGCCGCGTAGTTCGCATTTAATTCATAGAGCGCGCGATGGTACTGGCGATGTTGTTCCCGCGCCGACTTGATCTCAGTGATAATCTCCCCCATCACCACATTCACCTGCTTCACTTTTTCAGGATCTTGAACGTGTTTTTCGACCAGCCCGCTCACATCCTGGCCGGCCTTGTTCCAATAGTCGCCCTGTGCGCGGCTATAATTCCCATGATGATGGGACGAACAACCGGTGAACACAACCAGAAGTATTCCGCTGAGAAACATCAGATACCGACGGCTCATCTCGACCTCCATAAAAGATAAAAAATCCTCGTTCGAGTAAAATCGCGTTGCGTGTCATGCCGTTCCTGCCGTAAGCTTCCTCCCAATTATTGCACGGCTGAGGAGCATCGGCATGGGCAGCCTTATGGGGCACAATCGCGGGACTGGTCCAGTGGAATCACTTCGGAACGAGTTCCGGGAACATCTCGAGGTGTTTTACGGCCGACTCAAACTGGCCGCCCCCTATGACTCGGTCGAAAAGGCTTTGGGCAGCTTGGTCACCAGGCTCAACGCCCTGTCCCCAGAGGAGCTTACAATGCTCTCCACGGACGAAGAGCAACGATGGGCGCACTTTCGACATGCATTCATCGAATCCGGCCTGAGCTTGAAGCATCGCGGGATCATCGCCGGCTTGGCACGCTCCAGACAGTCTCTCGATCTACCACCGGAATTCGATCACCTGCTCGATCTGTACATCTCCCCGGGCTAGGCGTTGCTCCTCTCCTCCAAAGCCATGGCTCGGAGTTCTGTATACACCTGCATCAACCTCGTGTTCTCGATTCGATAGGCCACTGTCACGGTCAAGAGGCCGAAGGCGACCACGATCAGTCCCACCGCAGTGACCCCAACTCCCAACAGCAACCCTCCCAACGATTCAAATCCCCCCTGCAACAGATACGTCAGTAGAAATCCGAGTGTGCCGAACCCTACGAGACTGAACCATAAGAATGTGAGGATGGAGGACGACCAGGGCATCCGTTTCGTGCAGACCAGTGTGAGTCCATCCGCTTCAGACGACCATTGGATAGAACCCTTCAACGGCCAGGCCGTACGGAACCGCATAGAGAACAGCCGGTAGGTCGGGCGGATGACCAGCCGATTCGCCTCCGGAAAAACCCGCGCGACCCCATGAGGCAAAGAAAGAAATCCGTTTGTATCGAAGCGCCGCATCAGCTTCTGAACGCCCAACGAGGCAAACTGGTCTTGCACCTGCCCGAGCCCATACCCATAACGGGAGGCGTCGGATGAAAGACGGGCAAAGTACATCCAATCGCCGATAACTAATCCCACGAACAAGACGATGGCAAACGCGCCGGCTAGTAGCATACAGCCAAACTTCCCATAGGGCTTTGCGGAGAATCAAGCCTGGATGCCAGGCGGCCATGTTCCATACCTAGAGGAATCTGTTGACTCCCCATGAGTGCATTGGCTACATTAAGATGTTCTTATCCGGCGGGTGAGGACGAGTCATCCAGGTCACGGTCCCGCCTTCATAGATTTTTCCACGCTATAGTTCTTATCGTCGCCACTTCCCCACTGCGGAGTGCGCGGGCGGAGAGGCGTGATTTTGCGGAGGGACGATGGATATCGCCAAAGTTGAGCGAGTGTACACCAGTTATTCCGGCGTCTACGATCATATTTTCGGGAAAATCTTCCACCAGTCGCGCGAGTCCGCCGTCCGCAACCTCAGAATCCGACCCGAAGAAAAAATTCTCGAAGTGGGAGTCGGAACAGGGATCGCCCTGGAATACTATCCGAAGAACTGCGACATCATCGGCATCGACCTCTCCTCAGGCATGCTGGCCAAGGCCCGACAACGCCAATCCCACTATCACCTCGACCATGTGAGACTCATGCTGATGGACGCAGGCAAAATGGATTTTGCCGACAACAGCTTCGACACAGTGATGGCGGCGTATGTCGTGACCGCCGTGCCCGACTACCGCAAAGTCGTGAACGAAATGATTCGGGTGTGCAAACCGGGTGGTCGCATCATCATGCTGAATCACTTCAGCAACGGCAATAAGTTAATCGCCGCCGTAGAAAAAGTGATCTCTCCTCTCTGTAAACATATCGGCTTCCGCACAGATCTCTCCCTGAACACCGTGCTCGAAGGTACCGACCTGCATGTCGCCCGTAAAGAAAAAGTGAACCCGATGAAATTTTGGCACTTGGTGGAATGTGTCAATCGAAAGACGGGCAAGCATGCCGGCATGAATGGGAATGGAAACGGGAACGGAAAAAATGGTCACCACAGCTAACGTCTGTGTGGCGCTTGACCATCACAAGCGCGCGTGATAGGCGCGTCCCAGCGATTTCCAATTCTCCCATTCGTCGTGCGAAAGGAACGTCTGGCCCACAAGACAGGTCCCGGCATAGGATTGCGTGACCAGATCGGTCACCAGATTCAGTAAACGGCCGCCTGACCGAGCGGCAAGGTGATGGAGGCGCATGCGCATTCCAAACCCGGCACCGTCGATTGGCCCGTAGATCTGGACTTCGACCGCCGCGGCGGGGCCGGCGTTCACATCCACTGCGGCCATGAGTTCACCTTCCCAGCACATCGCTCGATGCGCCGCTGGTCGAGATCCGATCGCTCTCCAGATGCAGGGCGCTCCCGCCTGATCCAGCTGATCCAGTAGCCAGGCCACGGTGGGCGCTTCGCCACAATCAGCCTGAAAGGTCCACTGCGCCACCGCACCGCCCATGTCCGCATCGCTCTGGGGTAGCGACACCTCTTCAAGTATGGCTTCCTCACAGACCACGTAGAGCTCGCCGTGCGGATCGAACCAAAAACGGAACTTCCCTTCGTTCAACTCCACCTGGATGACACCCAAAAATGAAGAATCGGCACCCTCCTGCTCGAAGATCGACAGGTCGGACACGCCCTGCATCGTCAGCTTGGCGATCCGTAGAATGCCTTCCGCAGGGTAGCGGACCATCACCGTCGCTGTATTCCCAGCCAGGACATCGTGGCCGCTCCCTTCATCGAAGATCCGGCGCTTGGACAAATGCACATCCGTCACCTGCCCACCGCGAAACCCTTGGGTGTGCATGAGGAACCAGCGGAGATCGTCCATCGTCCTAATCGTGTGGGTCATGGATGGTGGGAGTCCCTTTGGTCGTGCGCGTGTCGGACGACGGTCGCGACATAGGCTACCTTACCACGCCGATGCGGTTGAAGACAGGAAGACGAGAGGCGAAGAGAATCTGAGGCCGCCCCGCTTTGGGTTTAAAACAGCGCCTGTTGCTGCTTGAGTTCCGCCAGCCGGCGTTCCAGATCATCCACACGCTCCTGCAGACGCTGATTGTCCAGACGCAGGAGATCGAGGCGATCCAACAGTTGTTCGCGTTGGATGTTCGTCCATTCCAGCGTGCGCTTTAATCCAGCCAGCTCAAGCTGTGCCTGTCGTCCGTCATCGAACCCGGAACCCATGCGTACGCCTCAGTCGATCATCACCCGGCACTGTTACGCCGAATCCTATCCCACTCGCCGCTCATTACGGAGCGATTAGTGAATAATCGACAGAAGAGTGCAACAGAGGGAGATCAACCGAATCGGCGGGGTAATTAGAGGCTGCGTGAGTGCTTAGTTTATGCGAGCGCGGGATCGCAATACATCGGCTCGGAGGCCTTCGCTGGACTCCCACCGATAGGGAATCAGCACACCGTTGGCTTCCCAACCCGGCGGGCAAAGCTTGCCCGTTCCGTAGTAGTCGCCGTCGAGCACGGAAAATGGCGCGACGTTCTTGACCCAATCCTGGGCATGCCCATTGGATTCGATGTAGGATTGAAAAAAATACGCCCCGCCCGTTAACGGCAGCTGAGGCACGATGAAATCGACATGCCCCTCACCGCGCAAGGTCAACGGCGCGGGGTCCACAATATCAGTCGACAGCACGAACAAATCCTGTCCCTTGCGTCCATTCACGGAAATGCTGACCCGGCAATTCGTAAACTCTTTCCCCGTGGTGCATCGATAATACAGGCGAATCACCGTATCACGCCCGGTGATCGCCGCTGCGACAGCGTGTCGCTCACTATCCAGCACCTCGATGCGAGTAAGCAGAATTTCGCCAAGCCCTTCCCGATCTCGGCGAGCCTCGATTGCCGTTCCGGCCATGCTCCGAATCGCATCGGCATAACCTTCGACCACCGTGTGAGTCTTCCCGATTTTCGCCACGCGCCCCTTCTCGAGAAGAATCGCCCGCTCGCAGAGCCCTTCGATCACGGTCATGTTGTGGCTGACGATGAGGACCGTCCTTCCGCTTCGGCTGACCTCTTCCATCTTGCCCAAGCACTTTTGCTGGAAGCTGGCGTCGCCCACGGCGAGGACCTCGTCCACGATCAAAATTTCCGGTTCGAGGTGTGCCGCCACGGCAAACGCTAGTCGCACATACATGCCGCTGGAATAACGTTTGACCGGCGTATTGATGAATTCCTCGACGCCTGAGAAGGCGACAATCTCGTCGAATTTTCGCAACACTTCATGGCGGCGCATACCTAACATGGCCGCGTTCAGGAAAATGTTCTCTCGCCCGGTCAGTTCGGAATGAAACCCCGTTCCCACTTCAAGCAGGGAGCTCACGCGTCCATAAATATCCGCCGTCCCCGTTGTCGGCTGAGTAATGCGGGACAAAATCTTCAGCAACGTGCTTTTCCCGGCGCCGTTGTGCCCAATAATGCCCAGAACCTCCCCGTGCTTGACCTCAAACGAGACATCCTTCAGCGCCCAAAATGAGGTGTCCGAATCCGATTGGTCGGTCGCCCGCCGCGTGAGAGCCCTGAGGCTATGCATCAGGTGATCGCGGAGGGTGTTATGCTGAACTGTTCCAACTCCCATCCGGTAGTGTTTCGACAGACGGTCCGCTCTAATCGCAACATTGCCCATCTAAATCACGTCCGCAAAGGTGCGTTCCATCGAACGAAAATAGATTAGGCCTCCCACGAGCACGGCGAAGACAATGGCCAGACTGGGCAGGAACATCGAAAAGTCTACCTGGAACCCTGGAATGAGCGCCCATCGAAATCCCTCGACCACACTCACGACCGGATTCAATGCATAGATCGCTCGCCAAGACTCCGGCACCTTGCTGACGGGATACAGGATGGGCGACACAAACATTCCCAGCTGGATAAACATGGGCAGGATATGCCCGACATCGCGATATTTGACGTACAGGGCCGAGATCCAGAGTCCGCCCGCCAGGGTAATGATCGCGGCAAGTCCGGCAAAACACGGCAACAGGAGGATACGCCAGGTCGGCATCACGTCGAACCAGGCCATGAGGCCCAGAAATGCAACGAATGCCAATACCAGATCGACGAGCGGCGCGATCGTCGCGGCGAGCGGCAGAATGAGGCGGGGGAAATACACTTTACTGATGAGCGGTGCCTCGCCAACCAGACTGCTCCCACCCCGACTCAGCGCTTGGGACACATAGAACCACGGCAGGAGACCCGCGTACAGAAAGACGGGATACGGAAACCCGTCCGATGGAATTTTCCCCATGACACTGAATACTGCAGTAAAAATCAGCATTGTTGCAACCGGCTGGAACATGGCCCATGCCACACCCAACACGGTCTGCTTGTACCGCACCGTCACATCCCGCCAGACCAGAATATAAATGAGCTCCCGAAAGTGCCACAGACTCGTGAGATCCAAATCCAGTAAACCCTTAATGGGACGAATCTGAACATGGGGCAGCTCGGCTGGGCGATTCTGATCAATTTCTAACGCAGACATTGCCATGTATCCACTCCGGCAAACCTTTGGACGAAGCGAGCTCTCGTAAGCCGCTATGTTCACTCCCGCACGATGAGTGTATAAAAGAAGAGCGCAACCATCCCGAGACACGAGACGCGCAACAAACCTCAGCTCTGACACCAACGCTATCAACGACGTCTCGAATACATCCCCGAGACCACACAAGCTCGCGTCACCGGCACCAGCCGCATCGTCAGTGCTTCGCCAAAGGATCCAAATAATTTTATGTCAGACTTATCCCGTCTGGTCAAGGATATCGTTGTTCGTTACAGGTCAACGAATTCCAATGAATGCCCTGGACGTAGACAGAAGATGACGGACGTTATGGATGGTGCGTGCGGAAAGGACGCCAGAAGCTCGGAATCGATGTCATCGCAGGTGGAAGACTACGCTACGGTGTGGTCGGCGCCTGCGTTGGAGCGGCACGCAGCTCTTCATCAGACACATAACGAATGGCTAACCCCGACATATGAAGCATCCAGCCATGCCCACCACCAGCTCCCTGGCTGAAGCTCCAGGCGTCCATCCGGAACGGATTCCAATACCCGCTTCGGTAATTGCTGGCCGACGTTGTGCCCTGAATCCCCGAACCCATGGTTGACTGAAACGTCGGGCCGCGATCAGCAAGCCGCCGCACGTCCGCTTCTCCAAGCACCACTGCATCCGCTCCCAACTCCTTGGCACGCGAGAGAATGCGATCTCGAAGCGTCTCTTCGCTGGCATATTCACTCGTCGCCACGATACGAGCAATCTGTACATACCCGCGATTGGGCTCACGTTGCAAGGTCCGTACGTCGTCTCCCCCCGCGCGAGGCTCAAATTCCTTGGCGGTCAAGGGATCGACCTGTACGGACACACAGGCGCTGGAAAGCCCCAGGATGAGTATCACGAAGAGGCGGAATATTGATGTCATCACAAGACTCTTTCGAATCACAGTGTCACAGATAATCCTCAGATCGCCCTAGGTTAGGTCCATCTTGACGAGTTAGCCTGCTCAATTCAACCACAAATCGCCGCGGAAGTAATCCAGACAGCTCCGAACGTCCGACCGCAGCTCATTCCATCCCATCGCACCTTGTTCAATTGTAGACTACAATTTCCCTTGGGCCAATGCGCGAATCTCTTCCATCCGCCTGCGGTTCACCCCGAGATCACTATAGCCGGTTCGGGAGGCGGAACGAAACTGCACCGTTTTGCTGTTATCGTCGAACACGAATTCCACATCATCGACAAATCGCAGAAGTAGACTCGTGACCTCAACATGCAGGTAAGCCTCCTCCTCTTCAACGAGTGTCGTGCGAGGGAGCGAGAGCACAATGACCTTCAACGCGGCTTTCGCTTCGGCCAGATTTTTCTGATAACGAAAGGGCGCGATCCCGTGCTCTTGGTCTTGCGCCTGAGTTGAGACACAGTTGGGGCTTGATGGACAGGGCGACAGCTGCTTCATCGTACTCGCTCCATGGGTTTCATTCCGATCCCTACCAACTCGTGACCTTCCTACTGTCAGCATACCAGAGCGTGGAGGCGTCCTCGCGGAACACCAAATCTTCGGACTTGAAAAGCGTCTGCCCTTGAGGACCAATCATATCGGCCAGCGGCACATGTTGCTTGGGGTTCAGCCTATCGAGGAAAGCAGGAATGAGGTCCCAGGGTCTACCTTCAAATGAGCGGTTCCCCATCGGAAGAGGCCGCCCTCTTGGTGGCGCCAAAATTGTCTTAAATCCAGCCTCCCCACCACCGTGAGCCATCCCTTCGGCTGCATGGCTTCTCCCTTCCGATTCTTTGTGATTCAGGTGACCGACACAGCGTACACACTACTCCACGGGCAGAGAGGGACCCGAGAGCACAAACGCGGCACAGACAGAAAGCGGCAGCTGCGCCGCAATGAACAGCGCAGACAATTCCTCGACTGAAAAGGTCGCTTCCGGGACGATACGCAAGACGGTCCCATTCACCGTGAGCATGGGATGATCATGGAGTGCGAGCTGCGCCGTCTCCAGGCTTGACCAACCCTCGGCGGACAGTGCAGGGATCGGAAGTATCAGAATATGGGTGTTGAATGTCGGCTGGTCGACCAACGGCGTCCCCCCGCCCATCGGCGGTCGCGGGGGCCTGTTGGACCATTCGGCGTTGATCTCCATGCGCCACGGCCAGACATACAGGCCGGGAATCGCCGAATCAGGTCGTCCCATTACCACAGGAATCCTTACCCGATGGCGGATCGTCTCACACAGGGCGTGGACATAGGGGAGCACTGACATGGGTCGATGTACTCACGCGATGACGGCACCTGTTTCAGACCATATGTCTCAGACAAGGCGGCCGAGATCCGCAACTTAGTTCGATTCTCCCATCCTGTCAACCTGCGCCGAAGGCCGGCAAGTACCGATTGGTATACACCCAGGGCTTTTGTTTCAAGCGCGGAGGCACTCACTCGTTGGACGCGCTCCCTCACTTCCTCTCCGTTGATTGCGGAACCGGTCCTGCGGTACCTTACTCCTTGCTGATATTATGCGCCGGCGGCCAGCCGCCCACGCATCACACATTGCTGGGCGCCGACGCTCAGGCCAACAAAGGAGCCCTCACGCATGTCCGGTTTTCCGATCGAATACGCCACTCGCATCAAAACACTACCGCCCTATCTGTTCGCCGCCATCGACAAAATGAAGCAAGAAGCCCTCGCCAGGGGCGTCGATATCATCAATCTTGGCATCGGCGATCCCGATCTGCCGACACCTGCGCCCATCATCGAAAGCCTGGCCCAAGCCGCCAAGAACCCGAAACACCATCAATATCCCTCGTACGAAGGCATGCTGTCGTTCCGCAAAGCTGTGGCGGACTGGTATACGCGTCGATTTCACGTCTCGCTCGATCCGGCCAATGAAGTGCTGACCCTGATCGGCTCGAAAGAAGGGATCGGCCACATTCATCTCGCTTTCGTCGATCCAGGCGATATTGTCCTGGTACCCAGCCCCGGTTATCCTGTCTATCCGGTTGGGACGAGCTTTTCCGGTGGCGTCTCGCACATCATGCCGCTCACGAGAGCGAACGGCTTTCTTCCTGATTTGAACGCGATTCCAAAGGACGTGGCCAAGAAGGCTAAGCTGATGTGGCTCAATTCACCGAACAATCCCACCTCGGTCATCATGACCAAGGACTACTTCAAGCGCGTGGTGGAGTTTGCGCAAGAACATCACGTCATCATCTGTCATGACGCGGCCTACTCGGAAATTTACTACGACGGCAAGCGCCCAGCGAGCTTTCTCGAAGTGGACGGAGCTAAAGACGTCGGCGTAGAGTTCCACTCGCTCTCCAAAACTTACAACATGACCGGCTGGCGCATCGGGTTCGTGGTCGGCAATAAGGACGTCTTGGCTGGGCTCGGCAAGGTGAAGAGCCAACTGGACTCCGGTGTGTTCGAGGCGGTGCAAGCCGCCGGCATCACGGCGCTAACCCTCGACGATGCGGTCACCGACGGCCTCCGAACGGTATATCAGGAACGCCGGGATACCCTGGTCCCTGGATTGAAGAAACTGGGTTTAGAAGTCGATCCACCCCCTGCCGCGTTTTACATCTGGGTGACCGTGCCGAAGGGCTACACCTCCGCCTCGTTCACCGCCCACCTTTTGGAGAAGGCCGGCATCGTCACCACGCCGGGCAACGGCTTCGGCGCGCCAGGCGAAGGTTACATTCGCATGACCGTGTGCACCACGAAAGAGCGGCTCGCAGAAGCGGTCGAGCGCATCAAAAAGGCGGGATTCTGAGGCCGCGAGACGTAACGCACAAGGGTGAGGCGACAGGATCTCTCAGCAGCCCGCTCACATCTTACGCCTCACCCCTGACGGGTAAACTTATGGCGACGGCATTTATTGGCTTTGGTTCCAACATCGGCAACCGGATCGACTTTTGCGACCGCGCCGTGACCCTGCTCAGCCTCCTGCCGCACTCACGGCTCGACGCGGTGTCTTCACTCTATGAGACCGAGCCAGTCAATGACGGAGCGACCCCAGGCCCAGAGTGGTTCCTGAACGGCGTCGCACAAATCGAAACCGACATCGCACCGAAAAGCCTGCTGGAGATTTGCCGTGAGATCGAACGGGCTCTCGGACGCGATCCCGAAAACCGCAAGGGGCCTCGCACACTCGATCTCGACCTATTATTGTACGATGACAGTGTGATCCACGAACCTGCGCTGACGATTCCCCACCCGCGACTGCATCAGCGCCGATTTGTCCTCGCCCCGCTCGTCGAACTCGATCCCAACCGGAAACATCCGGTCCTCGCACAGAGCCTGCGCGACCTCTTAGGGGAACTGACCGATCAATCGATCGTACGACTCCTCAATCCTCAGCCGAATTCTCGGTACGGATCACGGCCTGCCTGCAGTTCACCCCCGACGACAGAGCCCTGCCTATGAGGACCATCCGCACACCGAGGACGATGGCCGCGTGGAGTCGTCGGCTCCATCGTGAAGGGGTGACGATCGGGTTCGTCCCGACGATGGGGGCGTTGCATGCGGGCCATCGCGCCTTGATCCGTGCCGCCAGGTTGGCCTGCGATGCGGTGGTCGTGAGTATCTTTGTGAACCCGACGCAGTTCGGTCCGACGGAAGATCTCTCCAAATATCCACGCCAGCTCGGACTCGATCGGGCGCTCTGCCGGCAAGAGGGTATCGACGTGATCTTCGCACCGGAGCAAGAGGCGATGTACCCTCCCGGCGCTCAAACCGTTGTGACGGTGCCAGCCATTGCCCAACGCTGGGAGGGCGAGGCTCGGCCACATCATTTTCAAGGCGTGGCAACCGTCGTGACCAAGCTGCTGTGCCTAGTCCAACCCGACATCGGCTGGTTTGGACAGAAAGACTATCAGCAAGCCGCATTGGTCCAACAACTGATGAAGGACCTCAACCTGCCCGGTCGACTGATCGTCCATCCCACGGTGCGGGAGCCAGATGGGCTTGCCCTGAGCTCACGCAATGTCTACTTATCCGACTCTTATCGCCAGGCTGCGCCCGTGCTTTACCGTGCACTCCAAGCCGGTGCGGCGGCTATTCGTGGCGGAGAGCGGCGTGGCCCACAGATCCAACGTCGCATGGCTCGCGTGGTCGCGCAGGAACCCCTCGCGACGACGGAATACTTGGCGGTTTGTGATCCCCTCACCCTGGAACCCCTCACTACGCTCCACCGCAAGGCCGTACTGCTCGGCGCGCTCCGTATTGGAGATGTGCGCTTGCTCGACAATAAACTGGTTTCAGTTCGTGGCAAGGCCTAAGGCCTTTTCGGCAGTGCTTCTGAGGCGAGTGGCAACCCCGCCGGTCGCAGTTCGAGGAGCGGGCCTCTTTTCAAGCACGACGGAGTCAGGATTCAAGAATAGTCAAGGCTAGGCGCTGACACGTGGAACGGTGTTTTGATAGGCGAGGAGTTCGAGAACCAATTGACCCATACGCTGTTTATCTTCTGGCTGAAATTCTAGAAATTTCACCCCGATCGAGAGTGGTTGGATCGAAGAAATCATAGCCGCATCGATCTTGATGTCAGGCTGTCCGCCAGGAGCATGCAAGACCATTTTCACGAATGTACCCCGCGGAAGTGACGTGGTGGCTTGCAACGTGCACCCCCCCATCGAAATGTCGGACACCAGTCCATCCAACGCCGGGGGATCCAAGATCAACGATGCCGCCAGATTCGTTCGCAGTCGCCGATATTCGCGTCGATCGAACTCTTGCGAAGTCTGTCGATTTGCAGGCCTTCGAGCTTGGAAACGGGTGGTGCAGAGCTGGCAGCGGAATTGAAAGATGTGCAACCGGTTCAACACCTTCTCAATGAAGCCGGACCTGGAGGAGACTCTGACACACGGCGTGCCGCACGCCGGACAATGAAGCTCTTTCATCCTACGATTCTGACTCCTGCATTTCTCTCGCGACATGTGAGGCTGATGAAGCGCTTCTTGCCGACTGCGCCGCGAGAAGCGGCTCCACCTGCGCTGGAGAATAACTCGACGGTTTCACCCACTTGCCGTCGGCTCGTTTGTAGCCGCCGACCTTGCTCAAATTCGACCGATGGACCTCTCGAAACACCGGATCCATATCCACCCCATAGGACACGGCCGTTCCATAGACCACGTACAACAAATCGGCCAGTTCCTTTGCCACTCCCGCGAGGTCCTGCGTGGCCATCGCTTCCTTGAGTTCTTCGAACTCTTCCTGAATCAGTCGCACCCGCAGTTGGCGGGTCCCCTCCTCGGGAACACTCGGGCCCTTTCCAATGGCAATCTCAAATTTCCGGTGAAATTCCTCCACCATCGCCTGAGGATCCATCATCCCACGGTCCTCATGTCTTCTGTGGTGAATGAGAGCCCTGCTCTCGGTTCGCTGTCGCAGGCTTCCAGCAGCGCAATGTCCTTGTCTGATGAAATCCCGAGGTCCTTGAACTTTCTGGTAGCCGGCAACACCCTGCTCTCCAATGATCCCACTGCCTTATTATACGCGCCCACACTCTTCCCGAGGGCCTGACCGATTTCGTTGAGGTGGTCGGTCAGGACCGCCATCCGTTCGTAGAGATCCTTCCCCAACCGACCCGCTTGCTCGGCATGCTCGGTCAACTGCTCTTGCCTCCACCCATACGCCACCGCGCGTAAGAGCGCCATAAGCGTCGTGGGTGTCGCGAGCACCACGCCTTGGGCAAAGCCATCTTCGATCAGCGTCGGGTCCTGCTCCAAGGCGGCACCGAGAAATTGCTCGCCGGGCAGAAAGAGGACGACGAATTCAGGCGTCTGCGCGAACTGCGTCCAGTAGGCTTTCAGGCTGAGCGCATCCATTCTGGTCCGCACTTGGCCGGCATGGCGAAGCAAATGCGCCTGCCGCTGCTGCTCGTCTTGAGCCTCATAGGCATCAAGGTAGGCCGCCAGGACCGTTTTCGCATCGACCACGATCTGCCGGCCGCCTGGCAAGCACACGACCATATCCGGACGTAAGAGCCCCTCGATTGATGATACCGTATCCTGCTCGACAAAGTCGCAATGGGCGACCATGCCCGCGAGTTCGGCCACGCGGCGCAATGTCATCTCGCCCCAGCGCCCCCGCACAGATGGAGATCGCATGGCCTTGACCAGATTGCTGGTTTCTTGTTGCAGTCGTTGGTGCGACTCGGCCATGAATTTGAGCTGCTGGTCCAGCCCCCCATACTCCCTCTGTCGAACCTGTTCAGCCTGCCGCAGCTGGTCTTCGTAGCGGCGCAGCGATTCTTCTAACGGCTTGACCAACTCATCGATCGCTTGCTGTCGCTGCGACAACTCTCCCTTGGCTTCCGCGTGCAAGGCCGCAAACGACGTGCGCGCGAGGTTCAAAAATGCTTCGTTATTTTGTTTAAGGGCTTGGCCCGATAAGGCCTCGAAGGATGCGTGCAATTCCTGTCGCGCCTGCGTCAGCAGGGATTTCTGATCCTCCAAGCTGCGTGTCACGTCCTCCATGCGCGTTTCGGCTTTCGTCCGGCCTTGCTGGGATTCGGCTAGGGCCTGCCGCAACTGCTCAACCTCCGCATCCTGATCTTCCCGCCGTTGCCCCAGTGCGGATGCCAAGGCATCTGCCCGTTGCGCCCGCTCCGTCGCCGCCATTATGTGGGCCTGTAGACGAGTTTGGACGCGGGACGACACCCACCAGCCGGCCAACGACACGCCCACCACCAGGCCGACTGCGATGCCGATCAGGAATGTTGAGGAACCAAGATCGATCATGACACTTCCCTACGGATACACCGGATGGCTGGAATTCATCTTGCCCACTTGCTGTAGGGAAATCGCGTAGAGGGTACGAGAAACGACTACAAACGTCAAGGGATCAACCGCTTGATTGTGCCTGTCGAACTCGCGATTTGGACCCGTTCATTGTCGCACAGAAGATTGGTCGCATAGGGCACATTGACCAGGACCGGAAGGCCGTATTCACGAGCAATGATGGCGCCGTGCGAAAGCGTGCCTCCCATCTCGGCGACCAGGCCGGCTGCCACGCCAAAGAGCGGCGCCATGCCGGGATCGATCACGGGAACGACCAGAATGTCACCAGCCTGCACTCGTTTCCAATCTGCAGCCGATCGCACAATCCGGACCGGACCACTGGCCATCCCAGCGCTAATGGCAATGCCGCGTAAGTCTCCGTCTATACCAACGCTCACCAAGGGATCGCTTTGAGCGACTGTCTCGTCCCAATCCCGAATCGTGTCGGGAACCTGCACGGCCTCGTTACGAGCCCGTTCCTCCCGCCGATCCCGGACCAACTGACGCCAGTCGCGATGTGAACCCTGCCCCAATGCCACGCGTTCGTCCAATGTGAGAAAAAATATGTCTTCCCGGTGGGCCATGATGCCCTGGTCCACCATCCGCTCTCCCAGGCGGAGCAAAAGGTGGCGTGCCGCCGTGGAGTAATACATCAAATGGTGACGATTTGCCTCTCGCAAGGCACAAAATCGGCAAAGTCGCCTGTACCACCAACGAAATATCGTCCCACGATAGCGGCGCCGGCCGAATCGCTGTGTTATCTCCTCGAACGCCGCTTCTCGCCGCTTTGTCTGGCGCGACACAATCTCCGCGGGAGAGGCGGTCTCCCCTGACCGGACTTGCGTCTGAAGCACGGTCAAAATGGCTTCAGGCTGCTCCGCAATTCGTAAAGACATAACATCGGACTCCCCGACCGCCCTATGCCCATAATCAAGCAGGTAGCGTTCAAACAACCGAAGAAACTCCGTTCCCGCGAGTGTCTCTCGAAAACGATGTGCCGACCAGGCTTCCACTAAGAACCACCCTTGAACTACCGGCTCTCTCCGCGCGACCTCTACAAGCTCGGCCAGCCGCACAAGTTGCTGAGCGCTAATCACGTTCCCCTGCCCTTGCACCGAGGCATTGAGTAATTCCCGCCAATCCTGGCCAAGCCACCCAGGAAGAAACGTACCCATGGCTTGAAGACTCTGCGCCACTCCTCCGGCGATCCCGAAGGTGACCTCGTGGTCGTCAAGCCATTGGCCCAGGCGGTTGAGTGTCTCGGTCAATTCCTGCACTGACAGATGCTGAATGCGATCGGGTTGATACAGCTCCGCCAGCTGTTTCATGGCGAAAAAATTCTGTGGCGCCTGCTTTGCCACCTTGCGCCATTCCCGCATCATGATAAATCCCGCGCGGAGGAGGGCGAGCGGCCCGAGGGGCCGCACAGGCGGGGTAAAGGTCAGAGGGTCGCCCCCCATCTGTTCGGTTAAAAACGCCGGATTTCCATAGAGCTGAACGACCAAATAATAGAACAGGGTCACATTGAGATACGGACGTCCGCGCAACACACGCACCGATGAAAGTCCTTCCGGAATCGTACAACCGAGTCGCCGATAGGGCGCGATAATGTACGCGTCCATAAAGCGCTCAAGAAAGGAGAGCCCCAGGGGGCTTGGCAATTCCGGCATGGTTTCTTTGAAGTTGGCCCGCGTCCATTCGCATTCATCGTTCGTCAGCGTCTGGGAAGGTCGCACGGCTGTAATCGGACGGGCTTGCAGAACCCACAGCCGCTCAGCATCCCACACCCATTCAAGATCGACTGGCTGTCGAAACGCGGCTTCGATCAGTTTCGACAGGCGGGCAAGTTCAAAGAGTTGTTCGTCAGAGAGAGAAGATTGCTCCTGGTCGGCGCTCGGGATCGGTTCCGCCTGCACTCCCTTCGCAGTCGCGACCAACTTCTGCCGCTTCCGGGTCATGAGTCGTCGACGGATACGCAGCGACCGGACTGGTTCCCCTTCCACCTCCACCACATACTGGTCTGGTGTGATGTCTCCACTCACAAGAGACGACGCCAGTCCAGGTACGGCGTTGATGGCTACCTGGGACGTTCGACCCGTCAGGGGGTGGATCGAGTACGCCACGCCCGCCACCTTCGCGTCGAGCATAGGCTGGATCACCACGGCCATCGCAGGACAGACCAGGTCTGCGCCAGACCGCAGTAGATACGGATATACGTGTGCGCCCCACAACGAGATCCAGCAGTCGCGGATGGCATCGAGCACCTCTCGCTGAGACCGGCCGAGTCCCGTGTGATAGAGCCCCGCGGCACTCGCCTCCGTCGCATCTTCATTGGTCGCAGAAGAACGCACCGCCCAACGAGTCGAGGGGTCGTCAGCCAAATTCGTCAGTTCGCGGTTCAAATCGACTTGGAATCCTGCCGGCCAGGGCTGCGCTAGTAACACGTCTCGAATTCGTGCCTGCTCCTGAGCTCGCTGTGCTTCGGAGGAATGCCGTACCTTTTTCCACGCCTCTGCCGCATCAATCCCACCTGCTTCGAGGCAATGCCGATACAGGGCCGTCGTCAGGCAAAATCCTCGCGGCACCGCAAAGCCGGCACCAATCAGTTGTGCCAAACCGGCCGCCTTGCCGCCGACGAGAAGCGGATCGCGACTCTCCTCCAGGGAAAGAATCAATGGATCAGGCATATGAATGGAGATAGTACCTAGAGCGCGAGGAGGACGTAAAGATCGTTCACGTTGGTCCCTGTGGGACCGGTCATGATATGGCCGTTGAGTTTTTTGAAGACAGGATAGGCATCGTTCGCCTGAAGCGCCCCGAGCAGATCCAGCTTACCGCGTCGCGCCCGCGCCACGGTCTCGCCGTTCACAACCGCGCCTGCGACCGGGGTAGGCCCGTCCGTACCGTCGGTGGCAAAACCGGCCACCCACACCTTCGGTAACCCCGCAAGTTCAAGTGCCGCGGCCAGTGCGAACTCCTGGGCTCGCCCACCCTGCCCCTGGCCTCGCACCGTCACTGTGGTTTCCCCCCCTGCGATCACGCAGCAGGGGCGCCGGGACGGGCGTCCGTGTGCCACGATTTCCCGCGCCATCGCACCGAATAATTTGGCGATTTCTCGGGCTTCGCCCGTCACGGTGGTCGAGAGAACCAACGTATGGAGGCCCTGCCCCTTCGCACACTGCGCAAGGGCATCGACTGCCGCCTGATTATCGCCGATGAGGAGATTGTGCACTCGACGAAAGAGCGCGTCGCCCGCTTTGGGTGTTTCCGCCACAGATTTATTGAGGCCCGCCTCCATTCGCCGTCGCACGGACACCGGAAGACGTGTGGATACCCCATATCGCTCCAAGATCGTCCAGGCCTCACGAAATGTAGTGGGATCAGGCGAGGTCGGACCTGACCCGATCGTCCCGAGATCATTTCCAATCACGTCCGACAGGATGACACTCGCCACACGTGCAGGAGTAGTGGCTGCAAGTTGCCCGCCCTTCACACGCGACAGATGCTTGCGGACCGCATTCATTTCCTGAATGGTTGCGCCGGATCGCAGTAACAATTTGGTCGTCTGCTGTTTGTCCTTGAGACTGATGCCTGGCGCGGGGGCCGGGAGGAGGCTCGATGCTCCGCCTGACAGGAGCACAATCAGCAAATCGTCCGGCTTCAGCGTCTCGATCAGCGACATCATCATGCGACTGGCTCGGATCCCAGCTGCATCCGGAACGGGATGACCGGCTTCCACAATACGAATCTTCTTCGTCGGCGCGCCGTGTCCGTACTTCACCACCACCAGTCCGGTTTCAATCCTCGGACCCAGTTGACGCTCTAACGCCTGAGCCATTCGGGCCGAGGCCTTTCCCGCCCCGACGACAACGATTCGATGTTGTGGCTGAAGTGAATAGTGCTGCGTGCCAATGGAGAGCCGTCCGCGCCGCAGGCGGACCTGACGGCACACCGCCTCATAGGGATCGACCGCCTGCAGTGCCGCCTGGAACAGCCTTGCCAAGAGGGCTCGTACCCCAGGCTGCGAGACGCCGACTTTGATCATGCGAACTACGGCAATTTGTCTTGTTTGAAACAGCGATTCGGACAGGTCTGTCGAGGCACCTTAACCTGGTAGGTTCCCTTTGGCAAGTAGTCCTTCGTGAATTCTGGATTGAGCATTTTCAATTCAAGGAAGTAGGTTCCATACTCCTGGGCGATCAATGTGAGACGCCGTTGCGATTCCTTGATCGTCACCGTCACCGTCTCCGTTTCAAGTGGAGGGTAGAGGTCTTTCTTGGTCAAACCCAGGTATTTTTCAGGCTGAGAGTAGATTTCTTTCGCGGCAATGATCCGCGCGACATACCGCATGGTCTCTCGCGGACCATGCATGTGCCAGTAGTCGTTGACATTCTGCTCTTTGATCAACTTCCGAACGCGATCCTCCCCGGCATTGTATGATGCCATCGCAAGGAACCAGTCCCCCTGCTGCAGGTCCCGAAGATAGCGCAGGTACTTGATGGCTGCTTCGGTGGACATTTCAAGGTTGCGCCGCTCATCAAGCCAGCGTTCATTATGCAATTTGTATCGTCGTCCGGTGGAATTGATGAATTGCCACGGTCCAGACGCTTTGGCCCGAGAATAGGCGGCGGCGATGCACTTACTCTCGACCAGCAACATGTATTTCAAATCATCCGGCAACCCGGCATCGGCCAGTTGCTTTTCAGCCGGCGCAAAACAACGACCAGTCCGTTTTGCCAGGATAATGCTTTCACCTTGGTCCTCGAGAAACTGGTAGAACTCGTATTCGATACGCTCCCGCACTTGCCAGTTATCCAAAGGAACCGATTGACCTGCGAACGTCAGCTTGTCGGGCAACTTGAACGAGCTCAAGAAATACCGTTCCCCCTCCCGTTTGATTTCCGGAAGTATGACCAGCCGATCTTCTAGCTCGGATGCAACCTCCGGCTCGCTCACCAGGGGAATCGCGCCTCCGTCCGGCGGGAGACTGGGAGCATCATTTGGCTTAGTCTGAGCCGAAACCACAGCCTCCGACTGGAGGAGCAATACCACCACCAACGGCGCAAGCCCCAGCGCGACCCTGAAACAGACTCCGACTGTCCGCATACCCCCATCATTCTTCCACATGCCCATGTAGTCCTTTCGTCACAGCTGAGGGCCCATGCTATCAACAAGACCTCTACAGGACAAGCAACTCGTGGGTTTGATACACTCACACGTCATGATTGCACTCGCGAGACTCAACGCGGACATTATCGGCTGTATGCGCTGCTCACGATTGGTCACCTACCGAGAAGCCGTTGCTCAGAACAAGAGGCGCCAATACCGCGATTGCTCCTACTGGGGGAAGCCGATTCCCGGGTTTGGAGATCCGCAAGCCAGACTATATATCCTGGGTCTCGCCCCAGCTGCGCACGGCGGAAATCGAACCGGACGCATCTTTACAGGAGATCGGAGTGGAGATTGGCTCTACGAAGCGTTGCACCGATTCGGGTTCGCGAATCAAGCGACTTCCACTCACATGAATGACGGCCTCACCCTCACCGATTGCTATATCGGCGCGACCGTGCGATGCGCTCCTCCGGCCAATAAGCCCACGCTGGATGAATTCACAGCCTGTCGGCCATTCGTTTTAGGCGAGCTGCGGGAATTGCGGCGAGCACGGGTGGTTGTGACGCTGGGCAAGATTGCCTTCGATCAGTATCTCAAAGCAATTCGTGAATTAGGGAGCGAGTGCCCCCGTCCACGCCCCAAATTTGGCCATGGTACAATGTGCGTATTGCCTTCGGGGGTAACTTTGATCGGTTCTTATCATCCGAGCCAGCAAAATACCTTCACCGGCAAGCTGACTCGACCGATGTTCCATCGGATTTTCTTCGAGGCAAAACGGCAACTTTCGACCACTTCGTAAAGTCTAGTTCCCTCAAGAACCTGTGACTTTTTTCCCCATAGCGTCCCAATCAGCGAGAAACTTCTTCAAACCGATATCGGTTAGCGGATGTTTCACAAGTTGTTGAAATACTGAATAGGGCATGGTGCAAATATGCCCGCCAGCCAGGGCCGCTTCCACGACATGCTGGGGATGCCGCACACTTGCTACTAGAACCTGGGTTTTGTAATCATAATTGTCGTAGATCGTCAGGATCTGCCGAATCAATTCCATTCCGTCCGAACTGATGTCGTCCAGGCGACCGATAAAGGGGGAGACACACCAAGCCCCCGCCTTGGCCGCCAAGAGTGCTTGGCTAGGCGAAAAGCACAAGGTCACATTCACTCGAATGCCTTCGGCTGAAAGCTTTTTGGTTGCGCGAAGCCCCTCAGGAATAAGTGGAACCTTCACCACGATATTTTTGTGGATCTTAGCCAGTTCGCGGCCTTCTTTAATCATCCCTTCGGATTCGATACCAACCACCTCGGCACTGATCGGACCGTCGACCATCTTGCAGATTTCCAGGAGCATTTCTTTAAAACTGCCCCCTTCTCTGGCCACGAGTGATGGATTGGTTGTAACGCCATCGATGAGGCCGAGGCTTGCCCCCTCTTGGATTTCCTTTACATTGGCCGTATCGAGATAGAGTTTCATGACGCCATCCTTTCTCACTAGGCTTCCACCGTCAACTTACAAACTGTATTCTAGGAGTTACTCAATAACAGGGCAATCCGTCAACCAGTTACGTGGTACATTCGTTTGACAGAAAATGCGAGGGCTACTAAATTTCCCTTCGGAGTAATGTGAAATTTCGAATCCCAATGTTTATGAGTCAGAAGGAGACTCGGCATGCGCACATTACCTTGGCTTTTAGTAATAGGTCTCGTTGGAACCGCCTGTAGCCACAACCCTTATTTGGACGCCTCTTTGACTCGCTATCAAGGAAAAGACAAGGCGTGGATTGAAAAAGAATTGGGCACACCCGACGCTCGGAGTGCTCGATTCTTTGGAGGAGAAAAGTGGACATATAACCGAATTGCCGGTGGAAAAGCGGCTCCGCCGTTATTTAACTTTAAAGCGACCGAATGCCAGATGATTCTATTCTTCGACAAGGACGAAATTGTCTCCGACTCGAATTACTCCGGCTGCTGATTCGAGAGTTGTTTCTGGAATGTCTTGGCGCACCCTGTGCTACAAAAAAAGTACGTCTGTCCACCAATATCCTCCCGTACTGCGTTCGCACGAGGAATAAAAACTCGGCAAACAGGATCTTGCACCATCTGAGTTCCCCGGGCATGACCTGTGTGACTGAGCCAACCACCAGCCTCCCTTTGTTTGAGTATTGCCCTCCGGATGAGATAGTAAAAGAGAACTAACAGCACCGAGAGCAATATTATTCTATACATAGCGGCTCGTCTTACGTGGCCCACAATTCATAGGAATCTTGTACACCAGCATCATAAATAAACTGCTTGCCCCTTTTTCTTACCAGCGGGGAATAATTCCCTAAGGGGCAACAATAGGACCAAATGGCCCAGATACTTTTGTGCCAATAAGGGCTTTTTCCCCATATCATACAGTACTTCAGATGGATGGTTTCTCCTACAAAGCGATGTTATAAGCCCTACATGCATAAATGTGACAAATGCCGCGGAACGATGTTGCCTGAACGGGCGGTTGACCTGAATGCTGGTTTAGCGATCACAGTGCTCGCGTGCCTAAACTGTGGACGACGAAAAGCAGCTGACGCAGAACCGAGACCGATCACGTCACGACATTAGCTCCGTTGCAATGACAAAAAATCCGAGAGCGCTCACATGCGATTGGCTGACAGCATGTGTAATTTGTGAATTCCGGACTGCCAGATAGTCCCGAATGCACAAAAGCAGGCATGCTGTTCCTGAATTCAGACTGCCTCATCGCTGGCGAAAACTCGAATCGATGTCCCACGCACCAGCCCAGAAGCTAGGCGCTAGCTTCGCCTCATATTTTAGCTAGCCATTCCAATGGCTTGCGTTGGAATGTAAACTCCAACCGAAACGAACACTCAACTTACATTTCACGTCGACGTCCACCGTCGCCTTAGTAAGTCACATATGTAAGTCTCGCGGGATCTTACTTGAGATTCAACACATCTAACATATCGTAAAGGCCTGCAGGTTGCTTGACGACCCATCGAGCAGCACGCAAGGCTCCGCGAGCAAACGTGTCACGGCTACTGGCCCGGTGAGTAAGCTCAATGCGTTCTCCCATCGTTCCAAACATAACTGTGTGGTCTCCAACTATGTCACCTGCCCGGATGGTTTGAATCCCGATCTCTCCCCTCTTGCGCTCACCGATGAGTCCCTTTCGGGCGTAAATACCGACCTGCTCCAGATCTCGATTGACAGCACGAGCTAGTACTTCCGCCATTTTCAAAGCCGTACCGCTCGGGGCGTCCTTCTTGAGACGATGATGTGCTTCAATCACTTCAATGTCATAGTCTTCGCCGAGCGTCTTGGCCATTTCCGCAATCACTTTATAAATCACATTGACGCCTACGCTCATGTTGGGGGAGAACACGCAGGGAATTTGCTTGGAAAATAGTCGCAGTTCCTCCAACTCAGATGAGGAAAAGCCAGTCGTTCCCACCACGATTCCCCGCCGGTGCTGAGCCACGATGCTCAGATGTCCGAGCGTTGCCGAGGGCGTTGTAAAATCGACTACGACCTCCCCACGCTCCATTACCCTGGAAAGATCATCCGCAATCAAGACCCCCGTTCGCCCACAGCCAGCCACCTCACCGGAGTCCTCACCCACGGCATGATGCCCTTTGCTCTCCACTGCTCCGGCCAGTGTCAGAAATGCGGAATCCTTTACCAAGGACACGAGGCGAGATCCCATGCGCCCAGCGGCCCCAGTCACGACAACTTTGATCATTGCAACAGCCTTTGGCAGCAACAGACCAGCCTACACCAGTCCGGCTTCTTTCATTACATGGAGAAGTTTCTCTCTATTGTCTTTGCCCATTGGACAGAGCGGCAAACGCATCTCGCTCTCGATCTTACCCATCATGTGTAGCGCTTCCTTCACAGGAATGGGGTTGGTCTCATAGAATAACGCCGTAAAGAGCGGGTAAAGTTGATAGTGCATTGCGCGCGCGGCTTCCACACGTCCGGCGAGAAATGCATTCACCAACTCGGCCATCTCCCCAGGAAGCAGATTTGCCGTGACGGTGATGACCCCCTTGCCTCCCACCGCCATCATCGGCAAGGTCAAGGCATCATCCCCTGCCAGCACTGTCAGGCGCTCGCCGCAGAGCTGAATGATTTCGGATGCCTGTTGAACCGAGCCGCTCCCTTCCTTAACAGCGACAATAGTCCGACATGTTGTAAGGCGCGCAATGGTGCTCGGCATCATATTCACGCCGGTTCGCCCTGGAATATTATAGAGCACGAGGGGCAGATCCACAGCTTCCGCAACCGCCTTGTAATGAAGAAACAGACCTTCCTGGGTGGGTTTGTTGTAATAGGGCGTTATTAGTAGGGCTCCATCCACCCCGGCAACCTTGGCGTGTTTGGTCAAGGCAATGGCTTCCTCGGTACTATTGGACCCAGTCCCGGCCACGACTGGAACACGGCCTTTGACAACCTCAACAGTAAAGGTCACCACACGATCGTGCTCGGCGTGAGTCAGCGTGGCGGATTCACCGGTGGTTCCGCAGGGAACAATTCCATGCGTGCCGCTGGTAATCTGCCACTCAATAAGGTCGCCGAACGCTCGCTCATCCAGCTTTCCGTTTCTAAACGGCGTGACAATGGCAACCAAAGAGCCTGTAAACATGGGACACTCCATCAGGATGATAGTAAAGGCCTGAATCTATGAAAGAAACGCCGGTATTTGCTCGCCTCGCACCAAATCCTCATAACTCTCACGCGATCGAATGACATGGATCTGGCCCTCATGCACTAACACCTCCGGCACGCGTGGTCGAGAATTGTAGTTCGAGGACATCACAAACCCATAGGCCCCCGCACTCATCACCGCCATCAAATCACCGGCATTCATGTCCGGCATGAGGCGATCCTTCGCCAAAAAATCGCCCGATTCACAGACGGGTCCCACGACATCGACGGTCTTCTTCGCCGCATGCATGACGGTCTCAGAGAGCGGTCGGATGTCATGGTACGCATCATACAGGCTGGGACGAATCAAATCGTTCATCGCCGCATCCACGATCAAGAAGCGCTTGGCTTCGCCATCTTTCGCATAGAGCACTTTAGTGATCAGCACGCCGGCATTCCCGACGATCACCCGGCCAGGTTCCATGATAAGAACGCATTTCAAATCACGCACGAGGGGAGAGATCGCTTCCGCCAAGTCCTTCGGCTCGGGCGGAGTTTCATCCGAATACGTGATACCGAGGCCGCCCCCGATGTTGAGGTAGCGAATAGGAATCCCCTGTTCCGTCAAGGTCTGCACCATCGTCAGCACCTTTTTCAGCGCTGCAACAAACGGAGTGACATCCGTCAATTGAGACCCGATGTGCGCATGCAGGCCGACCACCTCGATATGGCTGAATGACGCGGCAACTTTGAACTCTTCGAGCCCACGATCGGCAGCAATTCCGAATTTGCTCTTTTTCAAACCCGTGGAAATATACGGATGGGTCTTGGGGTCGATGTCCGGATTGATTCGCAGGGCTACCCGTGCCTTGACTCCCATGGATGCCGCCACGTCGTTGATGGCATGTAACTCCGCAGAGGACTCCACATTGAACATCAGAATATTCGCCTTCAACGCGTCACGTATTTCGTCTGGCTTCTTCCCCACACCCGCAAAGACGATTTTCGAGGCCGGCACTCCGGCCTTCAGGGCACGAAAGAGCTCCCCGCCAGACACGATATCCACTCCGCTGCCTTCCTTGGCCATGAGGCGAAGCACGGCCAGGTTTGAATTGGCTTTCATCGCAAAGGCGACGATATGCGGAATATTCCCGAACGCTCGGTCATAGACACGAAAGTGCCGAACAAGGGTGTGATGGCTATAGACGTAACACGGAGTCCCAACCTCTTTCGCAATGCGCGAGAGTGGCACGTCTTCGCAATAAAGTTCGCCTTCCCGATAGTGAAAATCATTCATCGTCTCGTTCCTCGATCAAAAATTCTACACCCGCAACGAACACGCACCCAAGTCCCAATTCTAACTGCCAGCAATAACGCAGGTAAGGGCATCTTCTACCACGCCCGTTATCGTGTACCCATCTCCCTCAGCGGCGGAGTCGGCAATGGGTCCGCGTCCGACGGGCTCGGAGCTTCTTCAATCGTGATTCCGCTCGGAGCATTAGGCCTCGTCGCCGTGCCCCAGATGGTCGATCCGGGAGGCAGAAGCCCTTCACGTCTCAATTGCCGCTCAATCACCGGAGACACACCGACATCTTCCGGGGGTATCGG
>JBDTWG010000004.1:0-26826 GCA_040006855.1 Nitrospira sp. | reverse complement strand
GCCGGCGTGTGGAGCGGGGCCTCGGCATCCCTCAACTTCTTCAGCTTGCCGATTTCGATCACCGACTTTGAGCGCTCGTTCAGGAGGCGCAAAATCTGATCGTCGATCCGGTCTATTTCCTGCCGATGTTCTCGTAAATCGTCCGACATGATGGGGGGATGCCCTCCTCGCGGAGCCTGCCTCTAGAAAGGAGTAATCGTGAAACGAGTCCGGGTGCACTGCGTGAACTTTGGCAAGTGAGTATCCTACAGGAGCCACCAAGTCCATTGCAAGGATAGGCGAGAGGATTCAAGGAGTTGTGATCGATGTGGCCTCATCGGAGAGGGACAAGAGATCTTTGTGTTTCTTGAAATGTTCAAAGGCCAGTCTGGTCGCTTGACGCCCCCTGCCGGTCCGCTCTAAAAAGCCTGCCTGAATGAGATAGGGTTCATACACATCTTCCAGCGTGCCCCTATCCTCCTGCACGGCCGCTGCCAGGGAATCCACCCCCACCGGCCCCCCGTTGAACTTTTCGATCACCGTCAGGAGGATCTTGCGGTCCATCTCATCGAGACCGGCCGTATCAACAGCCAGCCAGATCAGAGCATCCTGCGCCACTTGTTGCGTGATGTGTCCTTCGGCTTTGACCTCGGCGTAGTCCCTGATTCGCTTGATCAAACGATTCACGATGCGTGGCGTGCCGCGAGCCCGTCGGGCGATCTCCGCGGCGCCGGCCGCGTCGATCGGAATATTCAGCAACCCCGCCGACCGCGTGACGATGGCGGTTAGTTCCGAGGCAGAATAAAACTCCAGCCTGTGAACGAGCCCAAAGCGGTCGCGCAACGGCGAGGTCAAGGCTCCGGCCCTGGTCGTGGCCCCAACGAGAGTAAACCGCGGCAACTCGAGTTTGATCGTCCTGGTCGACGCCCCCTGCCCGACGACGAGATCGAGCTGGTAATCTTCCATCGCTGGATACAGTGCTTCCTCCACAGAGGCGGGCAACCGATGGATTTCATCGATGAACAATACGTCTCGTTCCTGCAAATTGGTCAGGATGGCGGCAAGATCGCCGGCGTGACTCAGGACCAGCCCGGAAGTCGATCGAATGGCCGATCCCATCTCTCGCGCAATGATGTGGGCGATCGTCGTCTTGCCGAGCCCCGGTGGTCCATAAAAAATAGCGTGATCCAGAGCCTCGCCGCGGCGCTTGGCTGCCGCGATGCAGATCTCCAAAGCGTCCTTCATGCGTGACTGGCCGACATATTCACGCAAGCTCTGCGGACGGAGCGCGGCTTCGATGCCACGTTCATCGTCGGTCAGTTGGTTCGTCACTGTGCGATCTGACATGAGCAGCTCCGGCGAATCAACAACCCAATGCTATTTCTGTTCCGGTGCTGGCCTGAATTTGGGAGGCGGCGGTATGGCCCCGAGTCCAGGAGCTGCCGTGCTTCCGCAATCGGGTGGGCACTTCACGCCACCTTGATTTGGATCGGGCAGGCTGGATCCCATCTGCGAGGACTGACACTGCGACACGAGACCACCGTCTCTGGCCCCGCAACGCGACGGCAGGTTCGAATGGCCGATCTCAGAATACCCCTCCGGGCACACCCCGCACACCGAAAGCATGTTGCCACCCAATGGCACACACTGGACCAACGTCGGCTCCCCATCCTTGCAGATTTCCGGCGCGTTGGTCACGCCTGTGGTGGCATAACCTTCCGGACACGTACCGCAGGTCTTCCGGATGGACTTGGGTTCCTCCCCTTCAGCCGCGTGACCAAGGTCGGCCGCCCCTGACCATACCATCCATCCGCACAGCGCGAGTCCCGCCACACCGACTAATCGGCAGGAGGTCCATCTTGTATGAGAATTTGTTGTCATGCATCACCCCTTGGCGAGATCTTTGAGTGCCTCGCGAATCACATCCTTTAACCCTTGCGTGACTGCCCCTGACTTCTCGATTCTCTTCAGTGTCTCTTTGACATCTGGAAGCCGATATCCAAGATTCACGAGGGCCGACAACGCGTCTTCATAGAGAGGATTGCTCCCGGGTCCATTCGCAGGCTCTATGGCTTCGCCGACCGGATGGAGTCGCGCCACCTTGTCTTTCAACTCCAGGGCGATTCTCGCCGCTGACTTTTTACCGATACCGGACACGGTCCCCAGTTTCTCTATGTCACCCGCCTGAATAGCAGCGAACAGGTCGCGGACCGACAGCGTAGACAACACGCTGAGACCCAGTTTGGGCCCAATACCGGAAATTCCAGTCAGCAGCAGAAAGGCTTCTTTCTCCGCTGCGGTCAAAAACCCATACAGCTGAATCGCATCTTCACGCACATGGGTATGAATGCTGAGCGTGACGAGCTCATGCTGATTGGGTAATGAATAATAGGTACTGAGCGGAATCAGCACTTCATAACCGACGCCATGGACATCAAGCGTCACGTGAGAAGGCGCCTTGAAGACCAGGAGGCCTGTCAGTAAAGCGATCATGCGATCGGCAGTGGGAAGTGAGAGGGTCGGGCGGTTGAATGCGTTGCGCGAGCTTCGATACTCAGTGCCGATACTCCCGGATTACGCGGTGGCGGCGGCGACCTTCTCCATGACCTCATCGGAAATGTCAAAATTCGCATGAACCTTCTGCACGTCTTCGTGTTCGTCCAGAATTTCCATGAGCCTCAACATTTGTTCAGCCGGTCTCTCTTCCAACGCGATCGTGTTCTGGGGGATGAAATTCAATTCGGCAAGTGTGCACTCGATTTTTGCGTCGCTCAGCGCTTTCTTTACCGCCTCAAAATCGTGCGGACTGGTCAGCACTTCGAACGCCTTGTCGGTCACTTTGACATCTTCGGCACCGGCTTCCAAGGCAATGGTCAAGAGAGCATCTTCCTCAACCTTCCCCTTTTCGATAACCAAGACACCTTTTTTGTGAAACTGCCAGGCCACGGCACCTGCCTCCGCCATGTTACCGCCGTTTTTGGTCAGCAGATTGCGGATTTCTGCCACGGTGCGATTGCGATTATCGGATGTAATTTCCATCAACACTGCCGTTCCACCGGGACCGTATCCTTCGAGCGAAAACTCTTCGTACGTGACGCCAGGCAGTTCCCCCGTGCCGCGCTGAATGGCCTTCTTCATATTATCGCCAGGCATGTTGGCTTCTTTGGCCTTCGCAATCGCCAACCGCAAGCGTGGATTACCGTCGGGATCGCCGCCCGACCTCGCCGCGATCGTCAACTCGCGGATAATGCGGGTAAAAACCTTGCCCCGCTTCGCATCGACCGCCGATTTATGGCGTTTAATCGTTGCCCAATGACTGTGGCCACCCATGGCGACTCCTCTTTCCTGGACTGGCCAACTCCCGGCCGGTTCAGGCACGCAGCATAATCTGACTTCAAAAAATTACAGCTAACACAGACCCGACAAGGGTGTCAACGCAGCAAGCCGGACAACTGGGCGCTGACCGCTGTGAGATGAGGGTTCACGATGAAAATTACCCTGGGCTCAGACGTTGTCTTACTCTGAATAAATCAGCAACTGCAGACCTATCAGGAGCACGAGGCTTGCCCACATGAGTTCCCAATAAGACCGCTCTCGCAGGAGTTCCCGTCCTCGCCAGCCGGATAGCAGCTTGGATGACCCAGCCGTGATAGCCATGGTCCCCATGATCGCATGGTGCAGCGCGATTTTGTAGGCGCCAGGATGGTCACCATGAGAATGGCTGTACAGCATGAGACCACCGACGATCGCAAAAAACGGTAGCGGCACGGTCCAAGCCGCATGGGCAAACCAGTCGAGTCGCCGAAGGAATTCGATTGCTCCTACCGCACAGGCCAGAATCCCATAGGTCTTGTGCTGAACAATCTCCGGATCATCGCCAAAGAACGTCTGAGCGAACGTCAGTGACCCGATCGGCCAAGAATCATGATCACTCCAAATAAGGAGAAAGACTCCTCCCACCGTCAAGGCGCAGGGAAGCAGGAATCTAGTCCACACAAGGGCAGGCCATCCCATCGCTTGGCGGACTTCACTCAGGCCAATCAGGAGGAGAAAAACGCCGGCCAAATGGTGGTTGAATTCAGAGTAGGCGATGCCTCTGGCCGACCCTTCCCACTCCGCCGCTGACCCGCTTCCATAGTGATGCGCCTGCTCCTCCTGAACTGTGAAATGGCCTTGTTCGGCATGCTGGGCCATCACAGAGGAGGGATCCCACATCGGGACGAGAAGACAGAGCAGCGCCACGGGCCGTAACCCGAGGAGTCTCAGACACACAATCAGTTGAGAAGAAGAGGCAGGCGGGAATGGAACGGCCCATCCAGACTGCCGGATGGGCCACAGACTCGGCTCACACATGGATTCGTCGGCTACATGAACTTCATGAATTTCTCTTTGGCTTCATCCATCACCTGGGCGGTGATCTCTGTCAGCCCGCGTTCCTTCGCAATCCGCTCAATTTCCCGCCGAGCCATCGGACGGATGAAGTCAGGGATATTGTCCATACGCTGCTCGGCATCCTTGGTCCAGGGAATACCGTTGGGCGAATCGTTTTTTGAATCATCCATGACTTGCAGCGTGATGCTCTTGTATCCATGTTTGCGCGCATAGGCCTCGACGCTGCTCTGAACCATCGGCTTCACAAACGACGGCAGGCGCTCCAGTTTTTCCTTGGCATCCGCCGTCCAGGTGAATTCGCTCGTGCCGTTGCCGTTTTGCGGCTTACCGCCTGAGGTCAATCCCATTTCCGCCACCATGGCGGAGAACGGACAACCGCCGGAAGTCTTCTCTCCGCCGGAGGGAGGAACGCTGGGCTTTTCTGCAGCCGCCACCGGCTGGCCACCCTGGATTTTTTCATTGAGATAGGCAGCCATTTGCCCTGCGCCGGCCTGCGCTTCGTCTTTCAGGGTCCCGCGAGTCATTTCGAACGGTTCAGCCGTCTCTGTGCGGCCTCCAAGCTTCACACCCAGCGACGCCACCATTTGAGTCTCGCCCGGATTGGTCACCATGGAGAACTTGGCCTCACAGGATGGGCAGCCGAAGAAGACACCGAGTGAGCCCTCACCGGGTTTTTCGACCTTCTGAAACGTCATGTAGGTCTCGCAGTTCAGGCAAACGAACTTCATAGGATCCCCCTTCCCGGTCGGAGCATTACAGTTTTTCCGCCAGGACTCTTTTGTAATCCAGTAACGATTGAATCCGCCCAACGATTTCCTGGTATTTCTGGATCGTGGGATAGTCAGGGTCAAGGAGCGGCTGCCCCTTATCGAACGTCTTGGCCAACTTGCGGTCGAATGGGATACGCCCGAGCAACGGCAGGTCCAGCACTTCACACATGGCCTCGGTATTCCCTTCAAACAACTCATTCTCAGCCCCACAGGAGGGGCAACGATACTCGCTCATGTTTTCAACGATGCCTAATACCCGTATACCCATATCCCGCGCGTAGGTGACGGATTTCTGCACCACATCAGAGGCGACTTCCGACGGCGTGGTCACGACGATCGCGCCCGCGAGGTCGGGAATGAATCCCGCGATGACGGGTGGTTTATCTGCAGCCGCGCCTGGCGGCAGGTCTGCCAGGAGATAGTCCAGCTCACCCCAGATGACATCGGCCAAAAATTCTCGAATGACGTTCATTTCCATCAAACCCAGCCAGACTGGGCTCAGGTCCATCGGTCCCTTCCACCGCACCGGGGAGGCATCATCGAGGAAAAAATCCATCGACGCCACTTTAACACCGAGCGGGCCGATCGGAGGCAGCGCCCCTTCTGGAGTCATGGTCAGCGACTGGCCATGCATCCCCATCATCCTCGGCACACAAGGGCCGTTCAAATCCACATCGAGCAAACCGACTTTCGCGCCCTGACGCGCGAGCGCCAGCGCGAGATTGACGGTTGTCATGCTCTTCCCGACTCCGCCCTTGCCGCTCATCACCACCAGCTTCTGCTTGACGCGGGCCATCCGCGCCTGTACCTGCTTCATCTGCGCAGTGATCTGCTGAACGACTTTGGCATCATCCGAATACTGAAGCTTTGTGAGGATCGACTTGAGATCCTTGCCGGCCGCCATGGTCATGAAAAACCCTCGAAATTGTTGATGAAGAACGCTACCACAGGGGTTTCGATGGAGTCAAACAACCCAGCGCGCCCACTAAATTGAATACTGACTGGTGGACTTGGTTCCAGATGTTTGGAGCAGCACTCCCCGTCGCTTCAGCTCTTCAAGAATTTGACGGGCAGCCCCGTCGAAATCCTGCGGTCCGGCAAAATGCAGGTCGGTATTCGGCGGCGCCTCTTCGCCGGCCCTGCTCATATGCACGGCGATGACAGGGGCCGGTTGGACCAATGTTCGAATCATGTCTGCCATGCGCTGATAATTGATGCCGAAGGTTTTGCTTGTCGATACGACAATCAGCCCCGTATCGATCAGGAGTCTCGCAACCTCTCCATACCGTCGCACTCTTTCAGCCGCGAAGGACGGATCGGCGGCGGATAGGTCCGCATCCAACCCCTGCAGAAGGTTTTCGCCTTCCAACAAATACGCATGCCGGCTATCGGCGACCAACAACGACTCCACTCGTCTAGCCAAAAATGTCTTGCCGGTCTGTGCCGATCCAGTAAACAGTACAATGGCGGCCCGATGCCCATACTGTATGGCTCGATCCTCCGCCCGCACGTCCCCTGTCAGCCATGCATATTCCCGCTGCCGGGCCTCTTCACGCAGGCCTTCCTGCTCGTCGTGCACCAGCTCAGTGATAATCCCGCCGCCGGCAATGTCGTATTCGTCGACCAGCACGAACCGCCCTGTCGATTCGAAGGATGACGACAGATCGAACGCCAGCGGCGCCTTGACGCGTAACGTCAATTCGGCCACCTGGTTCCTGGTCACCGACTGACTCTCCTGTAACTGCGCCAGATCGGCGGTGTCGATAATACGATGGATGGCGGCGACCTCGCAGACGGCCTCTCGCGTGGCGAGCCGTAACGAATATTTTCGGCCCTTTTCAAGTGGCCGTCTCCCCATCCAGAATAAATTCACGCGAATCGCTGTCGAGACCAACGGAATCGAATCCCGGTGGGAGGCAATTTCTCCGCGCTCCACGAAAATTTGTTCGTCGAGCGTGATCCCGATCGACTGTCCGGCTTGCGCCTCGGTCGGCAGAGGATCCACGTTGAACCCTTCAATGGATTGCACCACTGCCGTCTTATTCGAAGGGGAGAAGACCAACTGGTCTCCGACCTTCAAACGACCGGCCGTGATGCGCCCCGCCAAAATCCGTCGCGCATCGAACTTATAGACGTCCTGCAATGGAAACCGAAGCGGTTGTTCCGAGCGAACCTGTTCCTTCTTGAAGAAGGCCAGCGTCTCCAGAACCGTGGGACCTTGATACCAACTCATGTTGCCGCTATGCAGCGCGATGTTATCGCCCTGCTTGGCGCTGACCGGGATCATCTGCTGCGGAACCGCTCCGAACTGGCCCAGGAACTCCCGATACTCCTTTTCGATTCCGTCGAACACATCCTGCCGATAGCCCACCAAATCCATCTTGTTGACGACCACTGCGAACTGCGTCACGCCCAACAGCGACAACAGATAGCCGTGCTTCTTTGATTGTTCCCGAACGCCTTCCAACGCATCGATCAACAGCAGCGCGGCTTCTGCACGAGCGGCGCCGGAGATCATGTTCTTCAAAAACTCTTTGTGTCCGGGAGCATCAATAATGATGTACTGGCGCCCGTTCCAAATGAAGAACGTCCGGGCCGTGTCGATCGTAATCCCCTGCTCCTGTTCTTCCAAAAATGCGTCGAACAGAAAAGCGTACTCGAACTCCTTGCCCTGCTGGCGGCAAATAGCCTGGACCTTTTCCAACTTGCCTTCCGGCAATGAGCCCGTATCGGCATAGAGTCGGCCTACCAGCGTGGACTTTCCGTGATCGACATGGCCCACGATGACAATGTTAAGACTTTCCTGCGGCTTGGTCTGTTCGTGCTGTGTCATATGCGTCACTCGTGTAATGGAGCCCTGATATCCTGTTCTTCATCCTTCGGATACTCATCAGCGGAATGGGGCTACGAGACCCGACTCACATGTAACCCTTCTTACGGAGCATCTCCATGCCTCGCCCAGCATCCTGCGCGCGCCCTGCCCGTTCCGCCACATGACTCCCACGGAGTTCCACGAGAATTTCGTCGACTGTCTTCGCCGTGGATTTGATCGGCATGGTACAGGGCGCACAGCCTAAGCTTCGATACCGCGTGCCATCCCCTCTGTCGAGGTACAGATCCATGAACGGGATATTTTCGTGTTTGATGTACTCCCAGATGTTGATCTCCGTCCAATCGAGGAGCGGATGAATCCGGATATGCGTACCGGGCGGAAAGGTCGTTTTGAACTGATCCCACAGCTCTGGCGGTTGATCGCGAAAATCCCAATCCCCGTGTTTATCGCGAGGCGAAAAGTACCGCTCCTTTGCCCTGGTGCTGTCTTCATCCGCGCGAACCCCGAGAATAATGCCCGTGTAGCCCTTCTCTTCGACTAAATCCTTCATCGCGTTGGTCTTCAAGGCCGTGCAGCAGACATCCCGCCCCAATGTGTGGTTCATTCCGGCGGCCAGGGCCGCCTTGTTCTGTCCCACCACCAGATTCAATCGCCACTCACGTGCAATGCGGTCGCGATATTCGATCATCGAGGGAATCTTGTAACTCGTATCCACGTGCAGGAGCGGAAAGGGTACATGCCCCAAGAACGCCTTGCGCGCCAACCACAGCAGCACCGTCGAATCTTTCCCCATGGACCAGAGCATGGCCAGGTGATTGAAATGCTTGTAGGCTTCGCGAAGGATATAGACACTTTGGTCTTCAAGCTGACGCAAATGTTTCATGGTTCACACTCTTTTGTTTACGCGGAAATGCCGACCTTCTGTGCCGCCCCGGCGTCAGATCCTGCGACCGCCACCAATTCGGCCAGCTTGGCCTTGGCTTGGCCGGACTCAAGCGCACGACGAGCCATCTCAAGATTTCCTGAGATCGAGGTTCCCTTTCCGGCCGCATACAGCAACATGGCGGCATTGAGAAGCACCCAATCCCGCTGCCCTCCCTGAACCTCATTGGCCAACAATCGCTTGATCAGGTCGGCTTCCCGTTCCCGCTGTTCGACGGGAAACCCGGCCATCTCACGGAAGGTTGCCATCGTCAGTCCGGCGTCTTTCGGTTGGAACGTGAAGGGCGTAATACGCTCGTCCTTGAGTTCCAGCAGCCGCGTCGAATTGCCGATCGAGAGTTCCGGATCGCCTTCGACCCCGCGGATCACCAACGCGCGCGGACAACTCAACATGCGCAACGCCTCGATCGTCTTTTCAAAATATGGCGGATGCGACAGGCCGATGACCTGCGAGGTCGCACGGGCGGGGTTGAGCATTCTGGCCACCGGATGGAAGAAATTCCGCACCCCCAATTCCTGCCGCATTTCGAGAAACCGGCACACGGGCGGGTGATACAGCGCCAGGTCCAAATACGCGAACCCCTTCTTTTCCAGTTCGGCCCCGACCAACTTGGCGGTCATATCGACCGGAATGCCCACGAGTTTCAGCACGGACGAGATACCAAGTCGATCCGGAGGCCCGTCCACTCCATGCAGCAGCAATACTGCCCCGGCGGCTGCTGCGACAATTGCCGCCGGAATGACCGCGTGAAACGTTTCTCGCTTGCCGGCATAGACAGGAACATCAACCACCCCAAGTCCGGCGCGAACCGGTACCGCAGGAACATATTGCCGCGCGGTGGCAGTGAAGGCGGCCAATTCCGTGACGGACTCAGACTTGAAGCGCATGGCGATAAGAAAGGCACCGACTTGCGCCGGTGTGGCAGTCCCTTCGATCATCAAGCGCATAGCCTGTTTGGCTTCTTCCCAGGTGAGATCTTTCGATGTTTTCTGACCCTTGGCGACTTTGGCGAGCAGATGTTGCATGTGATGGTAATAACCTTGTCTGATTTCAGGGTGACGATGATGTTATTTGTGCAGTCCGCACTCGGTCTTGCCGAAGTTCTTCCACCGACCCGAACGAGGATCCTCTCCCGGAAGGACGGGCGCGGTGCAATGCGTGCAACCGATGCTGGGATAATTGCGGTCGTGCAGGGTGTTATAGGGCACTTCGTGGAGCTGGAGATACATCCAGACTTCTTCACTGCTCCATCGGGCCAGCGGATTCACTTTGACCAGGTTGAACTTCTGATCCCACTCGATGAGACCAGCATTGGCGCGCGTTGGAGCTTGGTCGCGCCTGATCCCGGTAATCCATGCCGTATAGTTAGCAAGGATGCGGTTGAGTGGCTCGATCTTCCTTAGTTCACAGCACTGGTCAGGCTTGCTTGC
Organism: Nitrospira sp.; assembly: GCA_040006855.1. Classification (GTDB taxonomy): domain Bacteria; phylum Nitrospirota; class Nitrospiria; order Nitrospirales; family Nitrospiraceae; genus Nitrospira_A. Next base: position 16,479 of record JBDTWG010000004.1, on the reverse strand, counting down.
CCAAAGGGTCGGTCCGTGCTGCACGGCTTGCTGATCCGGCGTCAACAGTGATTTCATTTGAATCACTTGCGCCGGCCTCAAACCATAATGCGCAATGATGCGATCGCGCACTTCGATCGTTTCGGGAAACAAGAAATCGGTATCCAGATAAAAGAGGGGAGCGTTCGGGTCGATGCGATGCATCATATCCACCAACGCCACGTCTTCTGCCCCAAAGCTGCAGGCGAGCACAATCCGTTGCGCATAGGTCGTGAGCGCGTACTCCAGCACGTCCCAGGGCTGCTTAGCCTCGAACGAATCACTGCGCGCTTTCAGCTCCTCGTCAGATGGGCGCGCAGCAGGCTTCTTTTCTTCTTTCACCCTTCTTACCCCTCGACCTTTTCCACAAGAATTTTGAAATGCTTCGCCTCGGGCTCCAGCGGTCCCTCATTGAGGATCTTGTGTCCGTCGTTGCGCAAACTCATCGGCACATTTCGAATGGGCTCACCGGCATCCAGCCACACTTCGAGCTGTTCACCGTTGTCCATCATCTCCAGCTTCAATTTGGTCTTCACGTAATTCATCGGGCAGGCGACACCACGCAAATCATACACGGGCGCCTGGACCGCCGCGACCGGTGCCGCCGCAACTTTCGGAACCGGCGTCGGCACGGCTTCCTCTTTCACTTGCGACAACTTGAGATCTTTGCCTATTTGTTCCGTGGCCGCACGACACACAACGAGGAACTGTTTGGCAAACGCCATTTTCTCCGTGGCTGCGCCGGCTGTCGCGTCTTTGGACCCGAGATCACCGACTTGCGCTCCGAGATTCTTATATGTGGCAGGCACGATGCCTTTGGTCGCCAGGCGTAGATCAAACTCTTGGAACGTTTCGGCGTCCGTAGCAGGATCGATTCCCTCGGTAACCAACAAGGCCTTGGCGGCAGCCAGGACGGCACGATACGACTTATTGACCGACAGGGCATATTGATGTTTCTCAACCAGAAGTTTGGCCTGGTAAAGTTCCTGATCCGCCTCCAACATACGGTCGTCGATCATCTCCAATGCCCCGCCCGCGCACTCGCCGGGCCCCAAATCTTCCAGCACAAATTCGGCCTCACCCTCCCAATCGTAGTAGTAGGTCTGGTCCTGATCGTAACGCGGCACGATCGTGTAGGGAATGAGTTCTTCTTTGAGCATGACTTTACCCACTCGCGCAATGAAGTTTTGTAGAGTCTCCCCGCTTTTCCGATCCCGGCGATAGACATCCACCAAATGCCGAATCGCCGCGGGGACGCTCTTAGCCGGCAATTTCACAGTGAGCTGGCCGATCTTCGGAGTACCGTCCACATGCCCGCCCAGATGCAGTTCATAATGCGGGGCCGTATGTTCACCAAGCCGCTTGCCGACTCCGTGCAAGCCGATGGTGGCGATGTGGTGCTGTGCGCAGGAATTATGGCAACCGCTGATTTTGACGCTCACATCCCTGAGATCTTCCGGCACCTGCCCCGCTGGAAATACTTCGGCCAACGCCCTGGCCATCCCCTTGGAGGAGGTAATTCCCAAACCACAGGTGTCGGTACCCGGGCACGCGATGATGTCTTCGACGAGTTCAGCACCTGGATCACCCAGGCTGTGCGTCACTAGTTCGTCATAGAACGCTTCCAGTCGTCCTTCGGGAATCCACCGAATGACCATGTTCTGATTGATCGTGGTGCGGATATTTCCGTTGGAATAGCGCTCGGCAAGATCGGCGACTGTCCACATTTGGTCGCCCGTGAGGTCCCCCATCGGCAATTTAATCGCCGCTGTGGCAAACCCTGGCTGGCGCTGCGGCACCACATTGGTTCGCTTCCAAGCTTGAAACCCCGACGCCCCCCCTCCATTGAGCGAGATCGCCCCATTGCCATGACCGTTCCCGTTGGAGAGGACCGGCGCTTTCGTCGGCATAAGCAGCGGCGGTTCATCGGCATACTCCAGCAACTTGATCGGCTCATGCGTCGGCACCGCATACCCCATGGCCGCATAGGCCGCTTCCCAGCGTCGCTTGAATTCCTCGAATCCCAATTTTTCGATCACGAACTTCATGCGGGCTTTGTTGCGATTCTTGCGGTTCCCGAGCGTATCGAACACCTTGATGACGGCTTCGATCGTAGGAAGCAGTTCGTCCATCGGCGTAAATTCTCTGAGCACCTGGGCCATGCGAGGGGTCGATCCCAATCCACCGCCCGCAACCATTCGAAACCCGATTGCCCCGTCTGCCCGTTTCGCCGCGAGCAGCCCGATGTCGTGGATCGGCGTAAGCGCGCAGTCCTGCCGGCACCCCGACAGCGCAATCTTGAATTTCCGAGGAAGGCTCTGGTTAAGGGGGTTCCGCAAGAGATGCAAGGCCACCGTCTTCGCGTACGGCGTCACATCGAAGACTTCCCCTTGACACACGCCAGCCAGATGGCAGGCCGTGACGTTACGCACAGTATTGGCGCAGGCTTCACGGGTCGTCAGCCCGACGGCCGCCAGGAGCCGCATCATTTCAGGGACATGTTTGAGTTCGACGAAGTGTAACTGAATGTCTTGGCGGGTGGTCACATGGCCTACGCCAGTGGCGAACTGGTCGGCAAGCTCGGCCACTTGGCGCAATTGATTCCCCGTCAGCCCGCCGAAGGGGATCTTAATCCGCACCATCTGAACGCCGGATTGCCGCTGGCCGTAGATGCCGTATTGCAATCGAAAGGGCTTAAAAATATCGTTGGAGAGATCTCCACCCAGCACCCGCTGAGCTTCGGCTTCGAATGTCTCGATTTCTTCAGCTATATGGGCTGGAATGGGCTCGGTCTTAATCACAGGACGGAGACCCACGCTGTTAGGACTCATGATCAGGACCTCGTCGATTAGGGGTAATTCGATTGCGCATCCTACGGCCGCGGTCAGATATGGTACATCAAGGTGTGCTGCGCTTCGAGCGCCCGCTGGCGATTGGCTAACTCTTCCACGGTCACTTCGGAAAGAACGCTCAGCTCAGCACGTTTCACCCGATCCCAAATGTGCGCCAGCAGAGCGTCTTGCTTGGCACCCCGCGATGAGGCACTTTTCTGAACAGTCGCTCCATTGGCTGCCAGGAGGGGGCCTTCCAACGCATCGAGAATGTCCGCCACCGAGACATCCGAGGGTTTACGGCTCAGCACATACCCACCTTGAGCCCCGCGCTGGCTGGTCACCACTCCCGCCTTTTTCATGGCATGGAGCACCTGCTCGAGAAACCGAGATGGAATCGATTGACGCTTGGCAATCGATTTGGCACAGACAGGCTGATCGGCATGGTGCAACGCAAGATCCACAGCGGCAATAATTCCGTAGGTTGCTCGAAGACTAACCTTCATTCATGAGTATTCCGATGGGGATTCATAAAAGTCTATACATTGCCCATCGCGCTCCTGTCAAGTATGGCTGCCTACGAGGCGGACGACGGCACGGAGGATTGACCGGGACGTCCGGGTGGACCTGAGAGCACGGATTTCGTCTTTGCCACCGATGCACTCGCTTTATCGGCGTCGTTCGTGAGCATGTCACGCCGAGTCAATAGAGAACGTGCATTCGCCGAAGTGGCGACCGAACTGAGCCCACTGGCATTACTGTTTTATCCCGTCGCGACATGCCGGCGTATTTTTCTTGATTGACATCATCTTGGAGCTGAGCAATAATCCCGCCCTCTTCTTCGTCGGTACCTTCATGCCGCATCGTTCATCGACATTTACTATTCTATTGCTCAGCGCAGACAGCGAGATCCAGGCTCACTATACGGGCCTCTTCGGCGAGCAGGCGATTACCATCATCCACGAAGGATTGCCGTTGCCAAAAGAGGTGGCTAAGGACACCTATGATGCCGTCATCGTAGAATCGAAGGGGCACACTCCGACAGAACTCAAAAAATTGTTTGCGGCGATTGATCCCGCCCATACGCTCCTGCTGGTGGGATCTCGGACCGTCTTGAAACGGACGGCAATACTGCTGCATGGCGCTAAAATGCCTAAGGCAGACTCGCCGTTACCCAATGGATCAGAGCAATCGGTGTGCTTGGAATCCTACCTCGAACACAAGGTCAGTGATTTCGTAAAAGGAATGCGGAACGGATCAGGTAGAAATCTCCATCCGATGTTGATTGCCGCCGTCGAACGCCCGTTAATCTTGCTGACCTTACGGGAGACCAAAGGCAATCAAATCCAAGCTGCGGAGCTTCTTGGGCTAAATCGAAACACCCTAAGAAAAAAGATTCTCGATCTGCGTATCCCGGTCAAACGGGCACGGGACAACTAGCCCACACACATTGGAACCCATCAGCACCTCATTAGAATCATAACAACCAGCACGCCCACGCATCGAACAGGTCGCCAACCACCAACGGAGGGAACCAATGACCAAGGAAGAATTGATTGCGAAAATGGCTAATAGCGCCGGGATCACCAAAGTCGCCGCGACGGTTGCACTCGAAGCCTTCACCGGAGCGGTTACCACCTCCCTCAAGAAGGGAAAACGCGTGACGTTGGTGAATTTCGGCACATTCACGATTTCGAAACGGAAGGCCAGAATGGGGCGCAATCCCCGGACCGGTGAAGCATTGAAGATTCCTGCAGCCCGCATTCCGAAGTTTTCGGCCGGCAAAGAACTCAAGGCAGCCGTCAAGTAATCGCTCGCCTTCAACCCGAACGACGCGGTGTGGTTCTCGTGGCTATTCTCGAACGAGCCCCAAGGAAAAGCCCGCCGCCTCGTCTCGTTTCCTTGACACCCCCGGTAACGCTGTATTAGCATCGCCGGGCGATAGGCGCGTAGCTCAGGGGGAGAGCGCTACCTTGACACGGTAGAGGTCGACGGTTCAAGACCGTCCGCGCCTACCATTTTTGTACGCGGTATAGAAGGTTCGTGCTCCGACTACCAACAGCAGCATGGTAGTCGGCACGGCGTTGTATTTTTTTGTAGGATAGACCGTAGTGGCCTCACAGTTCATTCACATTACCCTTCCTGACGGAACTCGCAAACAAGTACCAGCAGGATGCACGGTTCGCGATGCCCTCACTCCTACAGGAGGCCGTCTCGATCCGAAAGTGCTTGCTGCCAAAGTCAACGGCGAGTCGATGGACCTGTCGCGGGCATTAGACTATGACGCGACCATCGAACCTTTGACCTTCGAGTCTGCTGAAGGGCGAGAAGTCCACCGTCACAGCAGCACCCACATCATGGCGCAGGCCGTGAAGGAGGTGTTCCCTACCGCTCAGCTCACGATCGGCCCGGCGCTGGACGAAGGCTTTTATTATGACTTCGCATTCGAGCGCCCGTTTACGCCCGAGGACTTGCAAAAAATCGAAGCGCGGGCCAAAGACATTATGAAACGTGGTCTGGCCGTCACCAGATCCGAACTCTCCAAGCAGGATGCCATCAAGTTTTTTCAGGACCGCGGAGAAGCCTACAAGGTTGAATTGATCCAAGGCTTCGACAATCAATCACCCATTTCCCTGTACAGCCAAGGCGAGTTTGTCGACCTCTGCCGCGGGCCACACCTCCCCACGACCGGCCATGTTGGGGCATTCAAACTCCTGTCCACCGGGGGGGCCTATTGGCGTGGCGATGAGCGCAACCCGATGTTACAACGGGTCTACGGCACCTCATTCCCCACGCAAAAAGAGCTGGATGCGCATCTGGCGAAATTGGAAGAGATCAAGCGTCGCGACCACCGAAAACTCGGCAAAGAACTCGACCTGATTTCCACTCAGGACGAGATCGGCCCGGGTCTGGTCTTATGGCATCCCAAGGGATCGCTGATCCGGTTGCTCATCGAGAATTTTTGGCGGGAGCAACATATCAAGGACGGCTACGAGCTGGTGTACTCACCACATGTCGCCCGGTTGGACCTCTGGAAAACCAGCGGCCACGTCGACTATTACCGCGAAAACATGTTCGCCACGATGCAGCTGGAAGGCAGCGAGTATCAGCTCAAGCCCATGAACTGTCCCTTCCATATCATGATCTACAAGTCTCACCTGCGCAGTTATCGGGACTTGCCGATTCGTTATGGAGAATTGGGCACCGTATACCGCTACGAACGCACCGGCGTGCTCCATGGTTTGCTCCGCGTCCGGGGCTTCACCCAAGATGATGCCCATCTGTTCTGCCGCCCAGATCAAATCGAAGCCGAAGTGAGCCGCGTGCTGGATTTTACGTTCTTCATCCTTGGCACGTTTGGTTTCGCGGAGTTTGAAGTCTACCTCTCGACCCGCCCGGAAAAATCCGTTGGCTCCGATGAGAATTGGACTCTGGCCACGAATGCCTTGGAAGCGGCGCTCAAAGGGCGCGGGATCGCATATCAAGTGGACCCCGGTGAAGGGGTGTTCTACGGCCCTAAAATCGATATCAAGATCAAGGACGTCCTTGGCCGTTCCTGGCAATGTTCGACGATCCAAGTTGACTTCAACAACCCTGAGCGGTTCAAGCTGGCCTATACGGGAGAAGACGGGAAATACCATCAGCCGATCATGATTCATCGTGCACTCATGGGTTCGATCGAACGTTTTTTTGGCATTCTCATCGAACATTACGCCGGGGCTTTTCCGTTGTGGCTGGCCCCCGTGCAAGCGGTCGTGCTCACGATCACTGACAAGCAACATGAATTTGCGGCCAAGATCGTCTCCGAACTCAAGAGCCACGGCTATAGAGTCGAAGCGGACATCCGAAATGAGAAGATCGGATTTAAGATCCGCGAGGCGGAAAAGAACAAGATTCCCTATATGCTGGTGGTCGGAGATAAGGAAGTGCAGAGTGGCATGGTCGCCGTCCGCGGCCGGAGCGGCGCCAATCACGGTACCATGCCGATCGAGGCCCTCCTCGCTCTTCTCCATACGGAAGCAAATCACGCATTACGTGAAACGGCAACCCACTCACAAACGAGGTGACCTATCGTCCCTAAATTACGTGTAAACCGGGAAATCAGGATTCGGGAGGTTCGAGTCATCGGTCCTGAAGGCGAGCAACTAGGAATACTGCCGACCGCAGAGGCCTTCAGTAAGGCACAGGAAGGGGGCTATGACCTTGTTGAAGTCGCCCCTACGTCCCAGCCGCCGGTTTGCCGCATCATGGACTATGGGAAGTATAAATTTGAGCTGAGCAAAAAAGATCATCAAAGCCGGCGTCACCAGAAGTCTACGCAGGTGAAAGAGATCAAGCTACGCCCACGTACCGACAAGCACGATCTCGAAATCAAGATCCGACAGATCAAGGAATTTTTGGCGGACGGGAATAAGACCAAAGTGACGCTCACCTATCGCGGTCGTGAGATGGCGAATCAGGAAATGGGTCGAACGATCATGACCAGTGTCATTAAGGAATGTACGGAAGCGGGAACCGTGGAGTTTGCGCCAAGAATGGAAGGCCGGAGCCTGATCATGATTTTGGCTCCCAAATAGTGCGCACCGCGCACGCAAGGAAGGGATGAAACGACCATGAAAGTGAAAATGAAAACGCACAGCGGCGCTAAAAAGCGGTTCCGACGCACGGGATCGGGGAAATTGGTCCGACGAAAGGCCGGACGGCGGCATTTGCTCACCGGCAAGGCGCGTGACCGCAAGCGACGCTTAAAAGGGGCGGTTGAAGTGTCGGCAACCATGACTCTTGCGCTGAACCGTATACTTCCGCAATAACGACTATGATTGTGCCGTGAACGGGATCTGAAAGGAGCAGTGACCCATGCCTCGTACAAAAGGTGGTCCGAAAACACGACAGCGGCGAAAGAAGCGCCTGAAACTGGCGAAAGGCCAGTATGGGGCCAAGAGCCGGCTGTTTCGAACAGCAACCGAATCGGTCGACAAGGGGCAAGCGTACGCCTATGTCGGGCGAAAAAATCGCAAGCGCGACTTCCGCCAACTCTGGATCGCACGCATCAGCGCTGCGGTTCGGTCGCATGGAATGGCCTATAGCCGCTTCATGAATGCCCTGCGGAAGGCCAATATTTTATTGGATCGGAAAGTTCTGTCCGATATGGCGATCAAGGATATGGCAGGGTTCGAGAAACTCGTCGGAGTTGCCAAACAGCAGCTCGCGACCGCAGCCAGCTAGCATTTTCGATTGCGCAGACAGTTTGTGACGGGAAGATCCCGACCGAACGGATTTTCCCGTCACGCTTCATCCAGCAGCCGGTCGATCTCCAACTCAAGCGCAACCGCCGGCACCCCGATCTGCCAGTGCTCCAGCACCTCAGGATGCACTTCTCCCAGCAGCCCGATCACTCGACCATGGGAAACAATCTTCCCCACCCGGCCATCCAGAAACGACGGATGCGCCAGCGGCTCCAGCGTGAAGGGACGGTTCAGATAATACAACAACAGATCCAGGCAGGAATGAATTTCTGAGAAATTGGCCCCGGCATGGGCTATCACCGCTCCCAGCATCGTCACCGTTCGAGACCCGACATCCACCGTCTCATCAGGAACGGCCACTTCACCGACCTCAAACATGCGGTGCGGATAAAACGCGCGGCTTGAATTCGTTTCCACCTGCAGCAAGGACGGCGTGATCCACTGGCGCAGGCAGGAATAACTGAGCGACATCACGTTGTCCACTTCCACGACGTTCGCCCATTCCGTGCCATCCAGTCGCATCTTCGTGCAGAAGTCCTGGTGAGAGCCCATGATATTGGAAATAATTTCTTGGAATTCCATACCCACCATGAGATGACGAACTCGGTCAGCCATCTGTTCCAAGCGGGAGAGGCCGCCCACTGTAAACTGAGACGGCATGACCGGAGCAAAGCGCGCGTACCCCTGGCTAATCGCCACATCCTCCACCACATCGACGGCGTGCAAAAGATCGTTCCGATACGGCGGGAGCCGCACAGCCAACTTACGACCGGCAGGCTTGACGTCGTAGCCATAGGACTTCAGCGCCGCGGCCACTTCCTTTCCACCCAAGGCCTCCCCCAGGGCAGACTCGATGGCCATGAGGGGAATCGTGCGAGGTTTCCCAAAATCGATCGGGGTATTCCAGCGCGCGCCAAAGGTCGTTTTCATCGGCGATTGGATTTCCACCGGCGTAATCACGGCGCCGCGATCAGCGAGGTTGGCGGCAAAAATGTTCAGCGCCAGGGCGACCATCGACAGATCGGTCCCCGTGACTTCGACGAACAATTCATGGTCTCCGACCTGGACTTCCCCGATTTCCCGGCTATTGATGATGGGAGGGAACGACAGCACTTGTCCCTTCGCATCCCGCAGCACGGGAAGGCGGTCATGGCCTCCGACAATCGGGCCATACTCAACCCCTTTGGGGTGGACCATCAGGATCTCCCGCAAGGTCATCACCGTCTCCATCCCCAGCGGGGTAAAACGCACCTCCTCCGGCTTGACGAGATCGTACGACACGGGAAACACGATAGATGCCAAGCGATACAATCCAATGGACACCGTCCGCCGCTTGCGCCCAAAAATATCGGCCAGCTTTTCCTGCGTCTGGATGAGCTGCGTCAGGCCGTTCGCCGTCATGCGATACCCCACCGCCGCACAGGCCGCCACGTAGGGACGAATTTCTTCCATTCCCGGCGCCACGACCAGCTTGCCGACCACGGATTTCTGTTTCTTGAAGAAGGGATAGGGAATCGCCGTTCCACGTTGCTTGATCCGAATTTGTCGAGCGATACCTTCACAGCACCACAGATCCGGACGGTTACTATCTTGTAGTTCAACGCGTAACTCGCCGGTCTCCGGATTGTGCCCCTTCAACTCGCCCTTCACCAACATCAGCCAGTCTTCCAGCTGATCGAGCGGAATTCGATCCGGCTTCCCACCCGGGCCGGCGATCAAGGATTCGAGGTCATCTCGTTGCAGAGAAATAGTGGGCATCGTGTAATCGTCCTAAAAACTGCCCCGCATGGTGCGAATAAAGTCGAGGTCCGCTGAGAACAAATCACGGATGTCGTGGATACCCAAGGCCACCATCGCCATGCGATCGAGTCCAAGCCCCCAGGCAATGACCGGCACAGACACCCCAAGCGGAGTCGTCACCTCCGGGCGAAACAAGCCGGCACCGCCCAGTTCCATCCATCCCAGTTTAGGATGGCGCACGTGCATTTCGACAGAGGGCTCGGTGAAAGGGAAGTAGGCGGGAAGAAATTTGACCTCTTTGGCCTGCGCCACTTCTCGCGCAAACAAGTTCAGCAATCCGAGCAAGGTCCGAAAGTTGATATCCGCGCCCAACACAATCCCTTCCACCTGAAAAAAGTCGGTGGCATGGGTGGCATCGACCTGGTCGTATCGAAAACAACGGGCGATCGAGAAATACTTTCCTGGAACGGAGGCGCCACCGGCCAACGTGCGCGCCGACACCGCCGTCCCTTGACTACGCAGGACCAGGCGTTTCGCGCGTTCGGCGTTGAACGTATAACCCCAACCGGTCGATCCGGCCCCCGCTCCCTTCTCATGCACCTGCGTGACCCGCGTTAAATAGGGCTCGGCAATGGTAGCGGCATGAGTCGGTTTCTTCACGAAATACACATCGTGGATATCACGAGCCGGGTGGAATTGCGGCATGAACAACGCGTCCATATTCCAGAACTCGGTTTCCACGAGTGTCCCCCGCATTTCCTGAAACCCCATACTGACCAGCTTGAGCTTGACGAGGTCGAGAAACTCACGATAGGGATGTCGCTTCCCGGCGGCAATCCTCGGTGCCCGCAAACTGATCGTATATTTTCGGAATCGCTTATTCCGCCACGCACCTTCCTTGAGAAGCTCGGGCGTCAGCTGAGACACTTCCTCCGCCACGCCATCGCGCAAGAGTCGCTGCGCCGCAGTCTGCCCTTCAGGGGTCAGCAAGAATGAACGCGTGACCCGCTCATCGATTCTGAACGGCTCGCGCGCATTCCCGCGCTTCACCGCATGCTGCTGGAGCACAATCCGCAGAGGCTCGGCAAATGTGTGCAGCTCTCGTTGCCCGCTCCGTAATTCCTGCAATAGGGCACGCATTGCCTCAGCCGTGGGACTCGTGCGGCCGGTACTTTCGACGCACCCACCCTGCACGATCAGGACCGCGCCCTCTTTTTTGAGACTCCCCACCGCCTTGCTCACATCCGACGGTTCGAGGCCTTCCTTGGCTTGGATATCCTGAATCGTAAGGCGTTTACCGGTCTGGCCGGCCTCTCGGGCTGCCGACAGCACACGTTCAATGGGGGAATACTTCTCGAAGTATAATTCGCCGATCGGCGTCAATGAGGCGAGGTGCGCAACAGTCTCGGCATGGATAGCAATCAACGACTTGGCCAGCAGCCATTCGACAGCCATGCTCAGCTGTGACGGCTCCAACCCGGTGGACTCGGCAAGTTGATCAAGCGTGGGAGGCGAATCTGGCTGCCGGCTCAGCGCCAGTAGCACGTTGCTTTCCAGGGGATGAAGGTTATCCATGAACCACGATGCGGTCTGATGCCTCCTCTATCGCTGAGCAGCGGCCATGCCCGTGATGGGTGCGGCAGGTGGACGGCCGGCTCTCAACGCCGTAATGGCTGCGGCATAGTCATGCGTGGAGAACACCGCTGATCCTGCGACCAGCACCTCTGCGCCTGCTGCCATAATCGCCTCCGCATTGTCCGGCTTGACTCCACCGTCCACCTCCAGGAGCGCCCGACTCTTCGTGCGGTCGATCATCGCGCGCACCTCGGCAATCTTTTCTAATGACGACGGAATAAATTTCTGCCCACCAAACCCAGGGCTTACCGACATGATGAGAATCAGATCGGCATCACGAATAATTTCTGACAACATGACGGCCGGCGTCGCAGGGTTTAACGTCACGCCCGCTTTGACGCCCCGCTCTTTGATCGACTGAATTGTGCGATGCAAATGCGGACAGGTTTCGACATGGACCGTCAAATAGTCGGCTCCCGCCTCGGCGAATTCGCCGATAAAAGCATCCGGATTGGTGATCATTAAATGCACATCCAACGGCAACGTGGTGACTTTTCGTACGGCTTCGACAATCAGAGGACCGACGGTCATATTCGGCACAAAGTGCCCATCCATGACGTCGATATGCAGCCAGTCGGCGCCAGCCTGCTCGACCCGCGCTACCTCTTCTGCAAGACGAGCAAAGTCCGCCGATAGAATAGACGGCGCAATACGGACGGTCCGGCCGGCCATTATTCACACCTCCGCAGTCGGGCGGCAAAAAACGCATCCATCTTGTTCATATTGGTCATCGTAGACAGGTCCCCTCGAGGGGTCACGAACGGCAGACCGGCTGGCGGTATCCAGGACGCGATTGACTCACGCTGAAATTCGCGATGCGACTGACAAAACTCGTCGATGACCGATTCGGTTTCTTCCGGTTCAATCGAGCAGGTACTATAGACCAACAGCCCACCGGGTCGCAAGAGACGGCTTGTCGCCGCAAGCAACTCGCTTTGCACTTGCCGATGTTGCACGATCGATTCCTGCGTTTTATACCACTTCCCTTCCGGATGACGCCGCAACACACCGAGCCCGCTGCACGGAGCATCGAGGAGAATACGATCGAACGGTCGACGCAGAGCCGCCTGTTGGGAGGACCGCTGTCCTTGAGTGATCAGCATACGTATATCACCCACAAGCGGTGTCACCAGAGTCACGCCGAGGCGTCGACAATTGTCCATCACCAGATCCAGGCGGGCGGCTGCCCGGTCCGTCGCGACGATTTCTCCTTGATTGGCCATGAGTGCCGCCAAGTGCGTCGCCTTTCCCCCGGGCGCGGCGCAGGCGTCCAGGACCCGCTGTCCAGGCTGCACATCCAACAATAGTGGAATGAGCTGTCCGGCTTCGTCTTCCACATAAAACCACCCCTCGTGATAGTGAGGTAGATCGGTCACTGAACTGCTTCGGGCCACCTGAATGCCCGCAGGACTGACCGTCGTCGGGATGGCTTCTCTCTGAGCCGCCGCCAGTTCATCCAGCAGCCCCTTGCGGGATGTCCGGAGCGCATTGACCCGCAACGTCAGCGGAGGCAGCTCCACCGAAGCACGACACAAGGTCTCCGCTCGTTCGGTCCCCCACTGTCGACACCAGCGTTCGACGAGCCACGACGGGCAAGAGTAGCGGACAGCGAAGGCCTCGACAGGATCATGGGCGGCATCGGGCCACTCGGGTTTCGGCGACCTCACCAAGGCCCTCAGTACCGCATTGACGAAGCCGCTCCAATCACGACCCAACCGCTTGCGGTGCAGTTTCATCATCTGCACAGACTCATTGACGGCCGCCGACTCCGGAACTTTATCCAAATACAGCAGCTGATAGGCGCCGAGGCGGAGAATGTTCTGGACGAGCGTAGGCAGTCGCGCGATCGGTCGATCCGACAGCAGCCCCAGTCGCCAATCGAGCGTCCCGCGATAGCGTAAAACACCGCGCACCAATTCCACCATGAAGGCCCGTTCGCGGTGATCTAACAATTCCCTCGCGACAATCTGGTCGAACAGATCGTCCGCCAGAAATCCCGCTTTGTCGATTGCAAGCAAGGCCTTCGCTGCGGCGTGCCGTCCTGAGGGTTTGGCCGTGGCGGATGATTGTGCCATAGGGTCAGAGGTTATTGGATGCGGGCATAGACAAGGGATGTTGTGGGAAACGCATCGGTGACTCAGTCGGTCGTCAACCTTGCGCCGGGGGATTGGCTTGCAGACTGATTCCTTGGGTCAGGCGATGGCCGGCCAGATATTGCGCCATCGTCATGCGTCGGCTATTGGATGGTTGGATTTCAACAATCTGGATGGTTCCGCCCCCAGTCGCCACGTCGATTCTATCTTTCGTCACCTGCGTGACCGTCCCGGCAACCGCTCCCTGGGACTCCTCGCTGACAGCCACCAGCCACAAGATCCATCGTTCCCCGTTCACATAGGTATAGGCTCCCGGCCAGGGCGATAACCCACGCACGCGATTCGCAATATCCCTGGCCGGCAAGGTCCAATCAATCAGGCCGTCCTCCTTCTTAAGCAAGGGCGCCAGGGTCGCCAGCGAAGGGTCCTGTGGTTGAGGGCTGAGCGTTCCTGCCTTGAGCTGACGTAATGTCTCCACCAGCAACCGTCCTCCCACTTCGGCCAGTCGCGGAGCGAGCGTGCCTGCCGTATCCTCAGGTCGGATCACTACCCGCTCCTGCAACAACATGGCGCCGGTATCCATGCCTTCGTCCATCAGCATGGTCGTGATGCCGGTTTCTCGCTCACCCCTGATGACAGCCCACTGGACGGGCCCCGCGCCGCGATACTTCGGTAAGAGCGATCCATGCACGTTGATGCAGCCGCGAGGCGGAAGCGTCAGAATCGCCGGCGGCAGAATGCGGCCGAAAGCCGTCACGGCAATGACATCCGGCTTCCACTGCCGCAAGGCCTCCAGAAATTCGGGAGACTTCATCTTGAGCGGTTGCAACACCGGGATTCTCTCGCGCTGGCAGACGACTTTCACCGGCGGTGGGATGACCTCCTGTCCCCGACCCTTCGGTCGATCAGGTTGTGTGACCACCCCGACCACTTCGTCGTCCGACTTGAGCAAGGCTTCGAGCGACGGCACCGCGAAGTCCGGTGTCCCCATGAATACAATCCGCATGGTCACGCTTTATCATTCTCCTCCGGCGAATGCAATTGTCACGCAGCCTTCCTTGACTCTGGTTTCACACGCCTGTTAGTATCCGGGCGCGGGGTGGAGCAGCCTGGTAGCTCGTTGGGCTCATAACCCAAAGGTCAGAGGTTCAAATCCTCTCCCCGCAACCAACCCTTCCCTCTTCTCTCTCAACCACTTACAGTAGCTTCTGTCCCGACATCGGTCCTCGTGCGAGACACCGATTGTGCTAAATTTGTGCTAACTCCTGTCGGAACGCGCTCCAAGACCTCCACACCAGCTCGCAAACTCTCCGGATGATGATGGGCATACCGCATCACTATGGAGATGGTTTTCCATGGCCCAAGTTTCTGAACCCTGTAGATATCGACTCCAGCCTGAACAAGACGTGTGGCGAAGGTATGGTGCAAATCGTGAAACCGAAAGTGTTTCACCTCTGCCTTTCGCATGACGGGATAGAGCACGCGAAGGAGATCTCGCGCATCCATCCGATTGCCCGCGCCGTTGAAGAATACGTAATCGCTTTTGAGCGAGCGAACCCTAGCTCTGGCTTTCAGTACCTCAAGGGTCTTTGCGTTGACTGGAAGCATATCCTTGGCTCCGCTCTTCTGCTCCAGGAACGTAATGGTCCTTCGAAAGAGATCAACCCTCGACCATTGGAGGTCCAGAATTTCTCCCTGTCGGAGACCGGTGTTTGCGGCAAAGACAATGATTTCCTGTAGCCATTGCGGAGAAGCGGCCAACAATCGCTGTTCTTCCTCCGCCGTGAGCCATCGCTCAATCAGATTACGCACTTTCTCTCTCGACCCGAGGATCACCGGATTCTCCGCCACCCACTCCCATTCTTTGACGGCAAACTGGAAGGCATGGCTCAAGATCCCTAATTCGATATTAATGGTCTTGGCCGCCGCTCCCTCTGCTCGTCGCTTCGCCTTGTGTGCTGCAATAAAAGGAGGTCGTAACTCTCGAAGAGTCAAATCGCCGAATGCCCGGATTAAAGGCAACGACACTGACCTATCACTTCGCTGTGACTTAGGGGCCTTTTGGGGCGCTGAACGCTCTGCGATAGCGCTCCAGCAATTCCCTCACCCTCCTGTCGGCCCCCGCTCAGGCACATACCACTTACCTTTAGCGATTTGAGTCATCACCTTGTGATAAATTTTTTCCGCCAGCTTCTTATCCGAAACTACCGTGGATCTGCTGACCTGCTTGCCACCGTAAGAAAACCCATCCACCAGTCTCGGCCTCCCCGGAACAGTGCCATCATCGACCTCCTTGTTTGGCCCTGTCTTTGTCTGGTTTCTCGCACCGGGGAGTTTAGGGAGCGGCTTTGGCCACTGTTAATGAGGTGATCTCTGTCTCGACTGTCTGTGAAGCAAGGCGGATGGATGGCAGACGCAGCCGGTGCTCCTACAATGGGCTGCCCGCGCCTCCGTCGGCAGACGAGGCGAGACACCGATTGGGTGGCTGCTTGAGCAAATTCTCATGTTGGTCTTTCCACCGGACAGGGCCCCTTGGTCCGATTCTTAGGGACTTGGTTTTCACGACAAGTTTCATGTGTTTCTTGAAAGACTTCAGTCTCTCTTCATAGAGACCGATACCAGGCATAGGGATACGATAACCGGGTGTGCGCACATCTTTATCGAGCCTTGCTACCCACTCGCCGGCATGGATGCTGGTGAGTGTTCGAGTAGTCCAGAGCCTTCAGGAGGAAGTACGTCATGGCATTAGTCGTCAATACCAACATCTCGTCCCTGGCCGCGCAGCGAAACCTGTCGGTCAACCAAGCCTCATTGGCGAAATCGGTTGAACACTTGTCGTCTGGCTTGCGCATTACCCGCGCATCCGACGACGCGGCGGGATTGGGCGTTTCCGAAACTCTGCGTGCGCAGATCCGC
>JBDTWG010000003.1:0-29294 GCA_040006855.1 Nitrospira sp. | reverse complement strand
ATCGGCGAGTTCTTTGCCGAATCGTTCTAACGCCACGTCTTTCGCCTCGGCAATTGCGGCCCTGTCCTCAAGCGACGACGCCGGACCGATGAGTGTTGTCTCGCCCTCTGCCGTTTGCGTCCCGTAGAGATAACCGGACCGCACATCCCACAAGGTCCCTTCCATCATGAACAGCGCGTGGCTTTCGGTTCCCTGGGCAATGTAGGCGCCGAGGCCGGTCGCATACCACCAGGCATGACCGTTGTTGTACCGATCCACCGCGGCCGCGCCGTCGATCACAAGGATCGCATCGGCATTGTACCGGGCTGCGGCCAGACGAATGTCGCGAAAGGTTGTGCCTTGCACGGTCGAATTGGCGAGCAGAAAGCTCTGCTGGAGAATGCCCTCTTCTTTGACCGGCGCAAGCGCCCGTTGTATGCGCTCAGCGTCCGCACTGACCCAATCCACTTTTCGCAACGTGGGGCTGCCGGGAAAATCTTTGTGTTTATAGAAAATGGCGAGACGATAGGGCGCAGGCAGGTGCCCCTGCAGCGTCAGGGTTGATGCGATGTCCTGGTCGGTGACGACGTCAGGATGCTCATGAAAGGATTCCTGTAGAGCCTGGCGGTCGAGGCCGCGACTGCTGCTACAACCGGACACATTCAGCAGCACAATGAATGCCAGAAAGATGGACAGAGTCATTGTTTTCATAGAACTCCCCTGGTCATGGCGAGGCGGGAGGATTGGGCAAGTCGACGTGCGACAGATCTTCAAGCGCCAGCATGAGGGCGTGGGTGCCGGATCGGCCGTGGCCGAGTGTCTGCACGCGTTCGTAGAGCCGATGTGCGAGGGTCAGACCCGGCAAGGTGAGTTGTCGCCGTCGCGCTTCCTCCAGCGCAATGCCCATATCTTTGATGAAATGTTCCACGAAGAAACCGGGATCGAAATTGCGCGCGAGTATTCGGGGCGCCAGATTCTCCAGCGTCCAGCAGGCCGCGGCGCCGCCGCGAATAGAATCCAGCATGCGATCTAACTGCAGCCCAGCCTTGTAGCCGTACAAAAGACTCTCGCACACGCCGATCATGGTGCCGGCGATGACGATCTGATTGCAGAGCTTGGCATGTTGTCCCATCCCGGAGTCGCCTTGATGGACGATCTTCTTGCCTAGGCATTCGAGCAAAGGCATGATCGCTTGAACCGCTTTGGTGGCTCCCCCGACCATGATGGAGAGGGTGGCATTCCGCGCGCCGACATCACCCCCGGAGACGGGGGCGTCCACGGCAAACGCTCCCCGTGTTTGCGCTGTGAGAGAGAGTTCCTGTGCCAGTGACGGCTCAGTCGTGGTCATGTCGACCAGCACCATCCCTGGTCGCGTGGCAGATAACAGTCCGTGCTCGCCGAAGTAGACCTCGCGGACATCGGCGGGAAATCCGACCATTGTGATGACGACGTCGCTCTGTTCGGCCACGGCCGCGGGAGAATCAGCCCACGTCGCTCCCTTGGCTAGCACCAGAGAGGCTTTGCTCCGGTTTCTTGTATAGATCGTGACTCGGTAATGGGCCTGCTGGAGATGCTGGCACATCGGCGCCCCCATGACGCCGGTGCCGATCCAGCCGATGCGCGTCTCGGAAGGGGCTGACAGTGCGGGAATAGATTCACGGAGAGGATACGTCATGATCTATTCAATCAACGGCGTAATGCGGTTGGCAATCGCCTGCACGACCCCCTCCTGATCCATGGCAATCTTTCCGCCTTTAAAGCTCAAGGCATACCCTCCATGACTGGGAGCTTGAACGGTGGCCTCCACCGCCACGCGCGCGCCATCTTCCACGTCGGGGTCCTTGATCATTGGAACTCCGCAGAGCCCCGGCACGGCAACGGGTAGCATGGCCGTGTCGTCGTCCAAGCTGAACAGGTAGCCGCCGTAACAAGTGGAGCCGGCCGGGATTTCATAAGGATCCAGTGGCTGGACGTTGCGTACGGTTCCGCGCAGCGTGATTTGCCGCAAGTGAAAGAGTGCAGGGTCGGCGAGGATTTCTTGCACGGTGACCGCCTCGTCAGCCGAGGCGGGAGAGTGATTCATGGCCATGCCGAGTGCCATGCCGACGAGGCCGCGGATGAACCATGTACGTAGACCCTGGACGGGCTGAGAGGAACCGTCGCTCATGACCGCATTCTACCATTCTTTGCGCCGATCATCGCCGTCGTCCTGTGCTTTCTCTCGTCGAATCGATATAATCGGCGCCGATCATGAGGAGGCAGCACGATGCGAGACTTCGAACGGCAACTAGATACCTATATCAAAGACGTTCGTCCACGTTATGAAGACATGCTGGGGCAGGCGGTCGAGATTCCGTCGATCAGTATGGACCCCACCCATGCCCCGGATGTGCGTCGCATGGCCGAGCTCGCGGGGCAATACCTGCGAGATGCCGGCGCGGTGGCACAGGTGGTCGAGACACCGGGCTATCCGGTGGTATCGGGCGGCTGGATGATCAACCCGGCCTACCCGACCGTGACCATTTATAACCATATGGACGTGCAGCCGGCGCAAGAGCCGGAGTGGAAACAGGCCCCCTTTGCGTTTCACAATGACAATGGCATCTACCGCGGGCGTGGAGCGACCGATGACAAGGGTCCGGCCTTCGCCGCCTTGTTCGGAGCGCGGTATGCCATTGAACAGAGCGTGCCGATCAACGTGCGATTTTTATGGGAGCTGGAAGAAGAGAACGGCAGCCCCAGCTTTGCGGCAGCCATCAGAAACCGCGCGGCGATTCCTCGTCCGGATTCGGTGGTGATTTCGGACACCATCTGGTTGTCGAAAACGCAGCCGGCGATGCCATACGGATTGCGTGGTTTGCTCGGCGCGCGACTCGTCCTGCGGACTGGGTCGAAGGATGCCCATTCCGGTGTGACGGGCGGCGCGGCGCGCAATCCGCTGACAGAGTTGATGGACATCGTGCATGCCTGTGTGGATGCGAAGACCGGCAAAGTGAGGATTCCGGGGTTTTATGGGGATGTGGTCGAGCCCACGAAGGCGGAGATCAAGAGCTTTCTAAAGTCAGGCTTCCAGGTCAGTCGTTTTAAGCAGGCCTATGGATTCAAGACGCTCCGCACGCACGATCCGGCAGAGATCATGCGCCGGATTTGGGCCGCGCCGACCTTTGAAGTGCATGGTCTCGTCGGCGGCTATCATGGGCCAGGGGTGAAGACGGTGGTGCCGGGGCATGGTGAACTCAAAGTCAGTATGCGGCTGGTGCCGAATCAAACCCCGGAGAAAGCCTTCGCGCTGTTGAAGAAGCATGTCGCCAAGCTGAATCCCGACGTGAAGGTCGAGCGTGAGGGCATGCTGCAGCCGTTCCGCGGTGTCTTCGATGGGCCCTATGTCGAAGCGGTGAAGCGGTCGGTGAAAGCGGGTTTCGGCAAGGAGCCGGCGTTTATCCGTGAAGGTGGATCGATCGGCGCCGTGGTCACCATGCAGAAAGCCTGGAAGGTGCCGATCTTGTTCATGGGGCTCAGTCTTCCCGAGCATGGCTACCACGCGCCCAACGAGTACTTCGACTGGGGCCAAGCCTCCGGCGGCATGAAAGCCTTTGTGCATTATTTGAGGGAACTCGCAAAGATGGGGAGGAGGTAGGGAACAGCCAGCCGTCCTTCTTGCTCGCAGAACGCGCACGATCAGAATGTGCTCGTTCGATGCGCGCAGTGAAGGACGGCTTGGCCATTCCCTTTGAAGCGAAACGATGTGATGGCGGGACGTGCGCAGCGGGAAACCGGGCAGGCCGCCCTGATGAAATAGAAATGTTGTGTTTTGGCTAGGTGTTCTGTTTCAGCGATTGCATGTCGATCACGAAGCGGTAGCGCACGTCACCGCGGATGAGGCGGTCGTAGGCGGCGTTGATCTGTTGGATGGGAATGACTTCGACATCCGCCCCAAATTTGTGCTTCGCGCAGAAGTCGAGCATCTCCTGGGTCTCCTTGATGCCTCCGATCAGCGAGCCTACCAAACGTCGCCGTTTCAGGATCAACGGAAACGCGCCCAGCTGAGCGGGTTTGTCCGGGGCGCCGACGAGAATCATGGTGCCGTCGGTTTTCAGCAATTCCAGATAGGCATTCAAATCATGCGGCGCCGAGACGGTGTCCAGTATGAAATCGAATCGCTTGGCGAGGGTCGTGAACGTGTCCGGTTTCGAGGTGGCGTAAAACTCCCGCGCTCCGAGTCGTTTGGCATCGGCCTGTTTCTTGTCGGAGTGGCTCAAGACCGTGACGTCGGCGCCGAGTGCCTGGCCGATTTTCACGGCCATATGGCCCAAGCCTCCTAGCCCGACCACCGCCAATCGATGTTTCTTTCCCACTCGCCAATGCCGCAAGGGTGAATAGGTGGTAATGCCGGCACACAAGAGCGGCGCAGCCTCCTCGGGTCGCAGCCGTTTAGGGATCCTCACAATATATCGCTGGTCGACGACGACTTTGGTGGAATATCCGCCGTAGGTGGGCGTGACACCATCTCGCTCTGTGCCATTGTACGTGAAGCTCAGATGCCCCTCGCAATATTGCTCCAAGCCTTTCTTACAGGCGGGGCACGTTCGACAGGAATCGACGAAACAGCCGACCCCTACCATGTACCCGGCCTTGAATTGTTTGACCGAGGCGCCGACCTTCTCGACCGTGCCCACGATTTCATGCCCGGGCACCATGGGGAAGAGCGAACCGCCCCATTCATCCCGAGCCTGGTGCACATCCGAATGACAGACGCCGCAATACTGGATATCGATGAGTACATCATGCCGGCCCACCTCGCGACGAGAACATGTGAACGGTGCAAGCGGAGTCGTGGCGTTCATCGCGGCGTAAGCTTTGACATCGATCATAATGGTCTGCCTTTGGAGCGGTGAAAGATGATGCGACAACTACTGCCCTGTCACTGAGCCTGGACAGGCTGATTCGTCGCTGGTTCGAGCGTCAGGTTGAAGGCCGAAGGGTCCTGCTCCCAGGCTCCCGGGGCAAATAGACCGAGGAGAGGCAGTAAAAACATCGCCCCACCGAAGACATCCAGGATCCCAAGGCTGCTGAGTTTGCGGGATGTCGATCGAATCTGAGTTGTATAGCCGGGTTTCTGTACCTCCAGGGAGAGATCTCCCCGCCGAGATACTTGATACTGCAGGGGGGTCGTTCCGGCGAAGGTTCCGTTGATGAGGACATTCGCGCCCGGCGGATCAGAGTTCACCAGCAGAGGTTGAGAGCTCCCGCCGAAGATCGAGCATCCGGCTAGGTTCATATGGCAAGCAATGATAAGCCCGATGAGGACTCGCTCACGCGCTCGGCGACCGCGGGATGCTCTCGACGTTGCGTGGTCCCCCTCTGGTGGGACAAGAGACGAAATGGTGGGACGGCGTGGGCATGCGGTACTTCGTCGGGTCTCAATGGTCATCGATGGTTCCGAGCTAAGACATGGTGGCCAAGATCGGTTTGAACATCGGATCGGCGTCGAGCACGGCATGGAGCAATTCCGCGTTCAGGAAGTAGCGCCACACCTCATCCGTATTGCCCGGCACTTCATCGAACCAGCGTTTGGCCTCGGTGAGATGCTGAAGCATTTTCGTTTTGTCCCCGTAGTTCGGCAAGAAGATCATGCTATAGGCCAGCGTATACTCGGCCAAAAATTTGTCGAGAGGGAGTTCGGCATGCGCCAAGGAGGCTTCGGCGTCGGCATAGGCCCGAGGAGTCTCGGGATCATGCAGAATTCGGTTCCAGGAGACTTTGTTGATGCGTGACCAGGCCAACTGAAGCAGGGCTTCGGCCTTTGGGGTCTTCCGGTTATCAGGGATGTCTTTGACCAGCGCTTCAAAGGTCTCCACCATCGGAATCTGATCATTGTTCCAGCGATACGCGACTCCAAGGCGAAAGCGGTTGTCGAGCTGTTCCGGTCTGATGGTGACCAAGGTTTGCAGCGCTGGTATCAATCGATAGAGGAAGTCCGCCGGTGTTGGTTGTGAGAGGCCGCCCATTTCCATGGCATTGGAGAGGTCCATGCGAGCCCCTTGCGCGTAGATATTCCAATAAAACTCGTCCACGACGATGCCCAGGGAGGGGTTCTTCACGTTCAGCTGATGGCTATTCCGTCCCTCATGCAGGAGCACACTGTAGAGATGGCGCGTTAACACAGTGAGAGCGTCGGGCTGTTTGGGATCGATGAGCAACACCCGGTTGAGCAACGCCACGCGGTCGCGTAGGTCGGGGAAGCTGGCCGCGCGTGCCGCAGCGGCGGTCAAGGTGCCCGGTTGATCGTCCGGTCCCCACCAGCTCAAGGATTCAGGCAATGCCCGGCTGGTTTCTGTGGCGAACGGAATTTTGTCCGCAACCATGCCAGGTGTTTCGGGTTGTGATGCGACGGGCAGGTTGAACACCGCGGCATCTCCCGGGAATCCATATTGTTTCAGCCCCGTGAAGACGACCCACTGGGTCGTAACGGAT
This sequence comes from Nitrospira sp., assembly GCA_040006855.1. GTDB lineage: Bacteria > Nitrospirota > Nitrospiria > Nitrospirales > Nitrospiraceae > Nitrospira_A. The sequence goes on along the minus strand of JBDTWG010000003.1, from coordinate 22,841 downwards.
TTCAACGACTTGCGTGGACGCTTGATGGGGTTGGTCCATTTGACGTTACCCGCTGCATAGGTGACCGGTGAGGTCAGGGGGTCGTGATACTGCACGGATATTTGAACCAATGTCGTCGGAACGCCCAGGACCTTGCCTTTGGATGCGAGACGAAACGAACCGGCTGGAATGGCGCGACTGTTGACCACCGTCGCCTGCAGGCCGGTTCCAGGGGGTGAGGTTCCCAGCACGTCCATCACGAAGGCGGAGGCCGGCGCTCGCGGCAGATCATCTCCAAAGAACACCAAGGGTCCGGTGCTCGGCCAGATGACATCCATGACCGTGTCGGTGCGCTTGAGCATCGGCGCATGTGCCTCGGTCAGCGTTTGCCAACAGGACTCGTAGGAGGGATCACCGGCCGGAGCGAATTGTTTCACCTTCGTCGGTGAGCCCGTGATGAACCGGTATTGGCAGGCAAAGTCCAATTGTCCGGCCGTCACGCGATCGCCGTGAGCAATGGCCTCTGCATACCGCAGTGCGGTCTGAACGGCCGGGGTCTGTTTCGGTGCGGCAGTCGTGGAATGGGTTTTCCCGCCGGCCGCCCGGGCCGGGTCGGCAGATCCGCTCCAGACAGCGAGTGAGCATGCGAGGGCGATGATGGCAATCGTCTGTTGTCGGTGGAACAGGTTCCCGCGAATCATGCGAACGACCTCCCGTAACAAGAAAAGAATGCCACTGTAGCACGTGACTCTTTTCAGGCGAAAGAGGTGTCGGCGTAGGGGCGCATTTAAGGGATTGCCGCGGCTGAGGGCGGCTGACCGGTAAATTGAATTAATGAGCGAATGTATTGGAGCACCGCCTGCTGGTCCTCCGCCGGCAGCACGTCTTGCCAGGCCGGCATAGCCGTGCGGGACTTGCCCTGCGCGATGGTGCGCAACAATTCTTTGTCCGTCTTGGCGGAAGTGGCGGCGGAGATAAGATTGCCTGGTCGAGGCGACAGAAACGGCGCTTTGACGCCGTCACCCTTCCCGGTCGCACCGTGACAGTCCATGCAATGCTCGCGATAGAGACTGTGACCGCGCTCAAGCCCTTCCGTCGTGTGAGCCACCAGCAACCCGGCTCCGCTGCAGGTGAAGAGAAGGAGCACCACCAGAGAGTCGGGAACCCGAAGGATTCGCCACTTCGCCGAGGGCCTCGCCTCTCCAATTGGAAGCGCTCGCTCATCCGGTGCCTCTGGGCTTTTCACAGTCGGCGTCATCAGGCCAGGCATCGTGACCGGTCACACCGACGCCGCGCCTTTCAAAATCTCGCGCCGGAGCGCCGCACGGTCTTTGGCGGAAAGCGAGGGGGACGGTCGGTGCTGACAGAGTTGCACGGTGTGTCGCAGCGAATCGAGAAACACTTCGCAATTCGGGCAATCGCCAAGGTGAGTGCGGATTTCCCGGCAGATGTCGCCGGACAGTTCGTCGTCTAAATAGGCCGACAGTCGTTCCAAAACCTTGACACAATTCCGTCTTCCGTGACCCTGGTGAGGGGTGGGCTTGCGGGTGCCTGGATATGTGCGTACTCGGTCAGCCATGGCGGTCCTTCTTGACTATACCAAACTATTCGAGCCGGGTGTGAACGCTCTGGTTCAATTCACCGGCAAGCCCTTTGCCGCTGAGTTCTTTCCTGACAAAGAGCCGGGCTCGATGAAGTCTGGATTTGATGGCGCGTTCGTTCAATCCCAGAATGCCTCCCACTTCTTTGGCACTCAATCCTTCCATATCGCGGAGCACCAAAACCATCCGGTATTTGCGCGGCAGCTTCGCGATGGCACGGTCCAGGATCTGGCGCAGTTCCTTATTCTCCAAGGCTTCCTGCGGGCTGAGGCCTTCCATCGGAATTTGCAGGGCGAACTCACCTTCCGAGGTCGGGACAAATTCTTCGAGGGATAATTCGCGATCCGGTTCTCCCTTGCGCTTTCGGCGCATGCGCAGGCAGGCGTGCGACGCGATGGCATACAGCCAAGTCGAGACCTGCGCGTCTCCGCGAAAGCGATCGTAGGCGCGATAGGCGTTGAGGAAGGTTTCCTGGACCAGATCTTTGGCCGCTTCAGCTTCTCCGCAAAGGCGATAGGCGAACCGGTACATGATGTCGATGTGGTCGCGATAGAGTTGATCGAACGAGCCGGATGTGGAGCTAGAAGGAGCGGGGCCGTCGTCTTTCCCGCGCCGACCTTTCTTCTGTGAAATCATAGGCGGGCCGAGTCTACGGACGGCGTTGGACCCTGTCAAGCAAAGGAAATCGGGGAGAGAGCTGAGCCGGGGGGATTAATTGATACGGCGGATATCGACGAGCTCGCCCTGTTGGTTGAGTTCGACCGTGATCGGCGAGCCTTCCTTCAGCGCGGCAAGGGCAGCGGGTCGTTGCGTGAGAGGGATGGATTGTTCTCCTTCGGGGGTCTGCATGATGAGCTGATTGGGCTCACCGGAGGCGTAGGCGAGCGGGCCGGATAAGAATCGGCGCGAGGGGGTCGAAAGGCCATCGTGATACAGGTCGATGGCGACGTGCCGCTCTTGGATCCACACCGACATCTCCTGTCCGACCTTGGCGTTTCGCACGCCGGTTTTTCCACTCACCGTGACGATACCGAGAGGAGTTTTCAGGAACACATAGTTTGACTTCACCTTCGAGACCGTACCGTTCAACAGCAGGTGCAGCTGTGACGCGGTTCGCGGAATCTGATTCACTTGCAGGTCGAATTGCACGTCATAAAGGCCACGGACGGTGCCGGACTTGTCGACTTCGACGGTGAAAGGGAGATGGTCCGGGCGTCCGGTAATCTTGGCACCGAACGCTCCGAGTGCCAACGTTTGCTCGCCGTCTGGGGTCCAGACTGTCACGGTGTTCTTTTCCGCAGACGCAAAGTTGGGCATTGCGGTGACATAGCGGTGGACGAGGGTGCCGGCCCCTCTCTCACGTATATCAATGACGGTGGTGGCTCCATGGATCCAGAGCGTGATCTTCTGAGAGCTCCGGATGTCACGCAACGTCGTTCTTGAGCTGAGTGATAGTGGTCCGATCGGAGTTTGCAGAAACACAATGCCGGGCTTCGATCTCCAGATCGAACCGGAGATTTCGACCGAAGGAGAGATGGGGGCGACGGCTGGTTCCGCCGGTTCCGGTGCAATCGATTCACTGAGTTCAGCAGCCGGGCCCGGTTCGACGACGGGGGCGATGGTCTCGGCCCACGTGGAAGGCGTGAGTGGAGCCAGCGCGAGCAGGGCACCCCAGGCGAGCGACGGGAATGAAAGACGTCGAAACGCGACTACAAAGTTGACCATGTTGCCCACAGACCTATCACGATGGGAATTGTGTACTGTCGATTGAGTGGTGACGAAGCCGGACTGCTTTTTGAGAGAGGCTGGATTCGTCAGGCCATGCGAACCTTACCACGCCTCCTGTGCGAATAACATGCTGACCCGGGGGAGTCAAGTTGAAAGCCTTTTGGATGATGCGTGTCGGGCTCTCGCGAGCGAATGGCACGGAGGTTTACAGCGGAGAAGAACGTGATCTGTAGTGAAGCGTGAGGACCACGCGTGACTGCTGACGTCGAGCCTGGTCAGGAATTCCGAATCCTCGGAGGAGCACGAGATCGTCCATCGAATGGGCGAAATGGTGGGCCTCAAAGGGACTCCAGTCTTCGGCAGCGATGTGCTTCTCGAGTGTGGCCAAGACATTGTGAAATAAGTCCATGAGCGGATGGGACAGGGGCGCCCTTGGGGAGTGGTTCTGCAGTCGGCCAGGTCCTTGGTCGAAGAGGCGCGCCAAGTCTCCTGCCCCGTCGGTGATGTGCAGAATGCGGCAGTCCATTGAGAGGACGATGACTCCGGTCTTGGACGAGGCCGCGGGCGTTGTGTGGACGGCTAACTCTGGGTGGCTGCTGTACATAATGCCTTCTTTCCCTAGCGCCGCTTCGGTCCGGATACCCGGTGATGCAATAGGAAAAGAGCAAGAGGCGAGCCACGATGTGGAATGGTGGCGGAGAGGGAATGCTAGGAAATGTTCAAGGAAATGAGATCGGGAAAGCCAGAGGGGCGAGGGAATATGTATCCGATTGTGTCGAACACGTATCTCTTTGGCAAAGCCGCCTCACTTTTTACGTACCATCAGGCGAAGGGGCGTGCCTGAAAAACGGTACTCTTTCCGGATTTGGTTCTCGAGGAAGCGGAGATAGGCAGGGGTCATGTCGTCGGGGTGTCCGACAAAGAGGGCAAATCCAGGCGGTCTGGTCGCAACTTGTGTCACGAAGGCCGATTTGCTCGCTTTGGCCGGCTTTCCCTTCCTGACCGGCAGAGGGTGCTCCTCGAGGAGCGATTGGAAGAATTGATTCAGCGTGCCGGTTGGAATTCGCTTGCAGAACGAGAAATAGACTTGGTCGATCAATGCGAACAAGCCGCGGAGAAAGTCCGGCTCCAACGCAGAGATGAACAGCACCGGCGCCCAGGCGAGGAAGGGGAAGCGGCGTTCCAAGTTTTCCTTGTACGCCTCCCTCGCCCCCACATCGTCGGTCTTGAGGTCCCACTTGTTGACGACCAGGATGCAGGCGCGTCCCTGCTTGAGGACGAGTCCGGCAATCTTGGTATCCTGTTCAGTGACCCCCTCTTCCGCATCGAGCAGGAGAACTGCCACATCCGAACGGCCGATGGCCCGCAGCGATCGCGCAACGCTGTACCCTTCGATGCCGCGTTCCACACGGCCTCGGCGGCGGATGCCCGCCGTATCGGTCAGCACATATTGCCGGTCTTTGAACGTGGCGACAGAATCTACCGGATCACGGGTGGTCCCCGGCACATCGCTGACGACGACACGCGCCTCGCCTAGGACGGAGTTCACTAAGGTCGATTTGCCGACATTCGGACGTCCGACGATGGCAATCCGTGGAATGTCGGTATGTGTCTCCTCGTCAGGCGGCTCAGCCATGTGGGCGAACAGGTCATCCAACAACTCGGCGACCCCGATTCCATGTTCGGCCGACAACGGATAGAGCTGGTCCTGTCCCAGGCGATAGAAATCGGCGATGAGGGGGTCGGCCTTCGGCGTATCGATCTTGTTGATCACAAAAAAGACGGGTTTGTCGGTCCCGCGTAGCGTCCGCACGACCTCTTCATCCGGCGGGGTGAGCCCCGCCCGGGCATCGAGGACGAGGACCAGAATATCCGCCTCGGCAATGGCGAGCTGGGACTGTTGTCGGATCAAATTCAACATCCCCTCGTTGGCCGTGGGATCAAGTCCGCCGGTATCGACCAGGCGAAACTGCCGATTACGATAGGCGCTATCCGCATAGTTACGATCTCTGGTCACGCCAGGCACATCGTCGACGATCGCAGCGCGTGTGCCGAGAATCCGGTTGAACAGGGTCGATTTGCCGACGTTGGGCCGCCCGATAATGGCGATAATCGGCAGGCGTCCGCCCTCAAGGGTAAACAGCGGCGCGACAGGACCATGGGCTGATTTGGTACGTGACATGGTGTGGAACGGTAGCATAGAGATTTCACCGAACACAATGACTCGTCTTGGCCGTCGGTCTCCGTTATACTGCCATCATGGTGCAAAACCACTCAGGAACGACCCCTCAGCCCGTTGATTGGAGCCGGATCGACGATGTCTTGCTGGACATGGACGGCACCCTGCTCGATCGCCATTTTGACAACTTTTTTTTCGAGGAAGAGTTGCCCAGACGGTATGCGGTGAAGCATGCGTTGGCGTTTGAGGACGCCCGGGATCGGTTAATGACCATGTACCGTTCTGTGGAAGGCGAATTGGCCTGGACCGATTTACACTATTGGACGGAGCGGGTGGAGATGGATGTGGTGGCTATGCATCGCGAACTCGACCACATGATTGGGTTTTTGCCCGATGCCGAAGAATTCTTGCTGTCCCTGCGCCGATTGGGCAAACGGGTGACGATCTTGACGAACGCCCATCGGGCCGGGGTGGACGTCAAAACAGCCAAAACTGGGCTGGATCAACAAGTGGATCGCATCGTGGACGCCTTCGAAGTCGGATGGCTCAAGATGCGATCGGAATATTGGCCGAGCTGCCGCCGGCTAGTCGGCTTTGATCCGGCGCGAGCCCTCTACATCGATGACGATGAGCAATGCCTGGCGGCGGCCGAACACTTCGGCATCGGTCGGATCTTTCATCGCTCAAAGTCGAGTTCTCAGGCCTCTGCCGTCCCCTCGGCGCGTTTTGCCTCCATTGAAAGTTTCCACGCGATCCTGCCCGGTGAGCCCAATAATATCGGCTAGGCCCGGCGTGACCTGACCGAACCGGTCGGTGTTTTACTTGGGGGGATCAAGCAGGTCGCGCAGTTTCTTGGCCAACTCCACGGGCAGGAACGGCTTCTGAATAAAGCCGGTTCCCGGCTCGGCTAGAAACGTCGGCAGCACCGTCCCCTCCGCATACCCTGACATAAACAGCACGCGCAGGGTCGGCCATTGCCGGCGCAAGCGCTCAACCAAGGCCGGGCCTGTCATCTGCGGCATGACGACATCGGTAACCACAATGTGGATGGGCTCGCGCGTGGCAGCGACGAGCCGCAGGGCTTCCTGGCCATTAGATGCTTCCAGCAACTTATACCCGTACTCCGTGAGCACTTGGGTCAGAAGCTGTCGGACGGCTTGCTGGTCTTCCACCAGGAGAATCGTCTCTGTTCCGCTCTGGGGTTTGGAGGATGTCCAGGCCTTGGTGGAGAGCACGGGTGCGTCGACCAATGGAAAGTACACATCGAATGTCGTGCCTGCATTCGGCTCGCTATCGGCGAAGATGAACCCGTGACTTTGTTTGACGATTCCATACACCGTCGCCAACCCCAAACCCGTGCCCTTCCCCTCTTCTTTGGTGGTGAAAAATGGCTCGAAAATGTGAGACAGGGTTTCCCGATCCATTCCCTTGCCGGAGTCGCGGATCATCAGATGGACATAGGATCCCGGGAGTAAGGCCGAATGAGGTGAGGGGTTGTCTTGCGCGATGAAGAGGGTGCGCGTGGCGATCGTCAATCGGCCCCCGTCAGGCATGGCATCTTTAGCATTGACCGCCACATTCAGGATGACTTGGTCGATCTGTCCCTGTCTGCACGAATGGTACAAGGCTGGGGGTGCAGATCTCTCACCAGCGTAATGTCCTCACCGATCAGTCGTTCGATCATCGAGGTGGTTGACGTGAGCGCGTCGTTGAGATCGAACACCTGAAAGGTCAAGACCTGTCGCCGGCTGAAGGCGAGGAGTTGTTTGGTCAACGCGGCCGCCCGCTGACCGGCGCTGAGGATTTCGGTAAGCGACATGTGCAATGGATCTTCATCACGCACCTGGTCTAATAGGAGCGCGGCGCAGCCGTTGATGACGGTCAGCAGGTTATTAAAGTCGTGGGCCACCCCGCCGGCCAATCGGCCGATACCTTCCATCTTGTGGGCCTGCCGCAGTTGATCTTCCAGTTGTTTGTGCTCGGTGACGTTAATGAAGAACCCGATGGAGCCGCTCGCTTCGCCGCCATGGCCCTGCAGGAGGGAACCCCACATATGCACATCGACGAGCGCCCCGTCCTTCCGCTGACGACGCAGTTCCAGGTTGCGCGGTGCTGAGCCGGCCATCACGGATGTCCACAATTGATCGGATGCCTGCTCTTGTCCGGACGGCACATAGGGGAGCTCCTGTCCCAGCACTTCGTTCTTGGTCCAGCCGAACAGGCTGGTGGCGGCTGCATTCCAGGTCGTGACGCGTCCTGCCTGGTCCAGCTCGATAATCGCTAACGGCGATTCTTCGATGATGGTCTGGAGATGTGCGGTCATACGCTGGAGCTCGCCGGTGCGCTCGCGGATATGTTGCTCCAACGCTTCCTGGGCCTCGCGGCGGTCGGCGGCTTCGAGTGTCAGAGTGGCCATAGCCGCCAGAGAACCGGCGAAGGTCTGCTCCTCCGTCGTCCAGGTTCTTGCCGAGCCGACGTGTTCGAGGCACAACACGCCGATGACACGGCCCTGTCGCCGGATTGGGGCATCCAGCATGGCCACGATGTTCAGGGGGGTCAGGTAGGACGACGTCAATTCACACGTGCGGGGATCATTCCTGGCATCGTGAGCCGCTAATGAGTAGGGTTCGGTTTCTAGGGCGCGGAGGTAGGAGGGATATTGATCGATCGACAAGTTCGTCCCGCTGGTATGCTGCTTGGGAGTGGCTTCGAACAGGTCTTGCAGGACCAATGTGGACTGGGTGTCGCCGAAGAGCCAGATGCCGGCTCGCGCAACTGCGAACGTGCGCGCTGCATGTTCGGTAATGACGGGGAAGGCCTGCTGCGGGTGCCCGCTATGGATGGATGTTCCGCCAATTCATGCAAGACGGCCTGTTGTGTTTCCAGTTGGCCCAGTCGCTGCTGTTCGGTTTCTTGACGTTGCTTTCGGTCCGTAATGTCTTCAGAAATGCCCAAAAGATAACGCGGCACGCCAGCCTGATCGTAGAGGGGGACCTTCGTGGTATGCAGCCACCGCAGGCCCCGCTCCCTGGTCTGGATGGGTTCGGCGGGAATGTCCAGCGGGGTGCCGCCGGCCAAGACATCCCGATCGAGCGTCGCGAAAAATTCCGCCTGCTCGCGAGGAAAGAGGTCGAAGTCGCTCTTCCCCAAGAGTTCATCCCGCGGCCTGCCGAGCAGCTGTACGCCGGCTTGATTGATTTGGACAAAGCGCAAGTGATGGGCATCTTTCAGGAAGACCATATGCGGAATAAAATCGACGATGGATTCCAGGAGCTGGCGGGTTTGAGTCAGCGCAGCCTCGATGCCTTTGCGCTCGGTTACGTTCTCGCACACGATCACGATCTCGAATGTCGCGTCCTGGTTGCATACGGCCCGGGCGGCTTCTCGCACCCACAGCAGGGTGCCATCCTTACGGACCTTTCGGAACTCCCAGCGGAAGACCTCTCCAGGCCGGCCGAGACAGTCGGCAAAATGTTGCTGCACTTGGGCTTGATCATCAGCGTGCACGATGCTGGTCACGGGTTGACCGAGCAACTCCTCGGCGGCATAGCCCAATTCAATGACGGTGGTGCTGTTGACCGTGAGCATGATGCCATGGCCATCGACGGTCAGCAGCATTTCGGGGCTGCTCTCACACAGGGCACGGTATCGGTCCTGACTGAAGCCTAACGCTTCTTCGGCCTGTTTTCGGGCGGAAATATCCCGCACCACGGCCTGAAAGCCGATGAGCTCCCGGTCCCGTTGCAGCAACTGCACGTTTTGTCCGATCCACGCGGCCTGCCCCTCTCGGGTGAGCAGGGGAAACTCGTAATAGGTGCTGGGAATGTTTCGGAGGAATTGCCGCACGTAAAAGTGTTCCGTTGTGCGACGGTACTTCGGATGCACGAAGTCCAGCGCACGATGGCCGAGCATCTCCGTTTCGTGATAGCCCAGCATGCGGATCACGGCGGGATTGATAAAGGTAAAGCGCCCGCCCCTATCGGTGCGGTAGATGATGTCTTGCGCGTATTCCATGATGAAGCGGTGGTGCTCGCTGCTTACGTTGAGCAGCAGGTCGGTTTGTTCGCCATCCTGCAGCTGCGCCGCGAGTTGATCCACGAGTTGGGCGTTGTGGTACTTCAGCTGCAATGCCTCCGAGATGGTGCGGGACATCCGGAACGCCTGGTACGCGATGAGGAAGGAGAACAGGATGGCGCAGACCGCCATCGCCAGGGCCTGCTCCTGGCCGAGGGTGAGGAAGCGGAACACGAGAGGGGTCAGCGCGGGCACAGCGAAGAAGAGAAAGGCATCGAACCGTGCGGCCAAGGTGAAGGACGAGCCGGCCACCACGCCGCCGAGCACGAAGGCCAGAAACACCTGGTGGGCGGGCGACGATTCTGGGAATAGGAGCAGGGCGAAGGCCCCCCATCCGAGACCGGCAAGCGCCGTCCCGGCCACAAGCGTTCGGTCCCAGCGCAGCACGGTGACAGGAATGGACGTCTTGCTCTTAAATGATCGGGCTAGCCCGTACCGGCCAGTTGCGAGGATCAGCTGATAGGCGAGCCACGCGAGCAGCCAGCCGTGCGAAAGGACAGTCCAATTGACAAGGACCAGCGCCAAGGCCGCTACCGGCAACCAATGCCGCCGGTAGTGCCTCGTAGAGCAGAGTCACTCGCTGGGAGGACAGGCTGGCCTCTCGGTCTGAGTCGGTTGGTTGCGGAGGAAATGAAATCGGAGGGGATTGAGTGCCGGGAAATGACTGCGAGGGTGACATCCCGTTCATTCCCACTCTGTGGGTACGATAAAAGTCAAAAGAATGTGCGCCGAGTCTCAGTGTACAAAATTACGGCCAGTGATTCAATTTAAGTGGAACTGTGGCCCGGAGGCATTGAAGCCCGGGCATCGTCATCGGGTACGGCCGCTCCTCGATACATTTCTCCGCCGATTCTCGGTACGCCGGGGAGGACATATCGATCCACATATTCCAATTGGAGGCCGGCCTCACGCACCAATTGATCGATGCGTCGATTCAGATTGCAGCCGCAGCCGAACCAGTTTTGGAGGGGATTGAGTCGATCCTGCCACGTGGCGATCGTGGAATCGTCGCTGCGGCCATGCTCAAGGAAGAGAAAGCGGCCTTCCGGTTTCAGGACCCGTCGGACCTCGCGTAGCGCCGTGACCGCATCCGGAATCGTGCAGAGCGTGAAGGTGCTCACCGCGCAATCGAATGTGGCATCGCCATAGGGCAAGCGTTCCGCACTCACCCGTTGAATGTGAACGGGGAAGGGCGTCTGAGCCACGCGACAGGCCACCCTCTCCGGCAACATGGGTGAGGGGTCGACGGTGTGGAGCGCCGTGACCGCTCGGGGGTAATGCGGCAGATTGAGCCCGGTGCCGAAGCCGATCTCCAGGACCATGCCGTGCGCCGAGGTGAGCAGTTGCCGGCGTTCGGCTTGGAACCGTTCGCTGCGCAGCACCCAATCCATGAGTCGTGGGAATATGTACGTCGCATACATGAGCGCGTGTGAACCTCACTCGTTGTGGCGGGGCATACCGTCTCTCGATTTACGACGGCTCTTGTGCCGGCTATTTCAACAGGAGTCGCCCGCAGGATCAAGCCGGCAATGCCCAGATCGCATCGACGTGTTCTGGCTCGGCTCGTCCTTGTCGCTCTGAGCGGCGTATGCTAGAGTCGTCCGTTCTTTCATCGGAGAGCAGAGAGTCGCCGCATTTCCAATACAACTGCAGCACCATGAGCAAAACTTACGATCACCAGGCTCTTGAATCGAAGTGGCAGGCCTACTGGGAAACACACCGTCCGTTTCGGGCGATGGATGATCCCGCGAAGCCCAAGTTCTACTGCCTCGACATGTTTCCATACCCATCAGGGTCGGGCCTGCATGTCGGGCACCTGGAAGGGTACACCGCCACAGACATCGTGTCTCGTTATAAACGGATGCGCGGTTTTAACGTGTTGCATCCCATGGGCTGGGATGCCTTCGGATTGCCCGCCGAGCAATATGCGGTGAAAACCGGGGTACATCCTGCCATCACGACCGCTCAAAATATCGCGACCTTCAAGCGCCAGATGAAACGAGTCGGACTCTCCTACGATTGGGATCGCGAACTCAGCACGACCGATCAGGACTACTATCGCTGGACGCAGTGGATTTTCCTCAAGCTCTTCGAGCGAGGCCTGGCCTACGTGGCCGAGGTGCCGGTCAATTGGTGCCCTGCATTGGCGACCGTACTGGCCAATGAGGAGATTGTGGATGGCAAAAGCGAAGTCGGCGGGTTCGACGTCATTCGCAAGCCAATGAAGCAATGGGTGTTGAAGATTACCGCCTATGCGGAGCGGCTGCTCGATGATCTGAAATTAGTCGAATGGCCGGCCAGCACATTGGAGATGCAAAAAAATTGGATCGGCCGGTCGATCGGAGCTGAAGTAGATTTTTCTTTGGCCAACGCCACCGGCAATCTGCGCGTATTCACGACCCGTCCCGATACACTGTTCGGCGCCACCTACATGGTTCTGGCGCCTGAGCACCCGCTGGTGGAGGTGGTGACGACTCAGTCACAGCGGGCACAGGTTACTGAATATCGCGACGCGGCCATCCGCAAGAGCGATCTGCAGCGCCAGGAATTAGACAAGGTCAAAAGCGGCGTCTTCACCGGCGGATACGCCATCAACCCGGTGAGCCAGGAGCGTCTGCCGATCTGGATTGCCGATTACGTCCTGATGAGTTATGGCACCGGAGCCATTATGGCCGTGCCGGCCCATGACGAGCGCGACTGGGCCTTTGCCAGGCAATACCACTTGCCGATTCGCGAGGTGATTCAGGGGGGACAGGTCGAGCAATCGGCCTTCACGGATACCGATCGAGGCCGCGTTATCAATTCGACCACGCCGGATGGGTCGGTATCTCTTGATGGTCTGTTGCCCAGCGAGGCCATTCCCAAAATGACGGCCTGGCTTGAAACCAAGGGTAAGGGCAAGAAGACCATCAATTATAAGCTCCGTGACTGGCTCTTTGCCCGGCAGCGCTACTGGGGCGAGCCGTTTCCGATTGTGTGGGTCGATGGAGACCCTCGACCGCTGCCGGAGGAGCAGTTGCCCCTCGTATTGCCGGAGACGAAGAACTTCAAACCTTCCGGAAGCGGCGAAAGCCCATTGGCTAATCTCCATGAATGGTTGGAGATCACTGATCCTGTCACCGGCAAAGCAGCGCGGCGTGAAACGAACACCATGCCTCAGTGGGCCGGGTCCTGTTGGTATTATTTGCGGTTCATCGATCCGAAGAACGCCCAGCAGCTGGTCGATCCGGAGAAGGAACAGTACTGGATGCCGGTCGATCTCTATATCGGCGGCAGCGAACATGCGGTCTTGCACCTCCTCTATAGCCGGTTCTGGCACAAGGTATTGTTCGATGCGGGCGTGGTCAGTACCCCGGAGCCGTTCAAAAAGTTGGTGCATCAAGGGATCGTCTTAGGGGAAGACAACCAGAAGATGTCCAAGTCACGCGGCAATGTCGTAAACCCGGACGAGATGATCGACCAGTTCGGGGCCGATGCGGTGCGGCTGTATGAGATGTTCATGGGGCCTCTGGAATCGATGAAGCCCTGGAGCACCCGAGGAGTCGAAGGCATTACGCGGTTCCTCGATCGGGTCTGGCGGCTGATGATTGGCGAGGACGGAGCCTTGAGCGCGGCGGTCATGGACGTGCAGGCGACTCCCGAGCAACAACGACTGCTCCATTACACCATCAAGAAAGTGACCGACGATATCGAGGCGTTGCGATTCAATACGGCGATCTCGCAGATGATGGTGTTTACGAATGAGATGACCAAGCTGGAGCAGCGGCCCCGGCTCTTGCTGGAGCCGTTTGTCTTGCTGCTCTCGCCGTTTGCGCCGCACCTGAGCGAAGAGTTGTGGGACCGTCTCGGGCAGCGACCAAGCGCCGGGCAACAACCCTGGCCGCAGTTCGATCCGGCTTTGGTGGTCAGCGACCGCCTGACGATCCCAATTCAGGTCAATGGGCGACTGCGCGGGAAATTGGAGCTTGATGTCGGGACTTCGCGTGAGCAGCTGGAGCCTCTGGCCAAGCAGGAAGTTGCGGAGTGGTTGCAGGGGAAAGAGCCGAGGAAAGTCATTTATGTTGAGAAGAAATTGATCAACTTTGTGGTGTGATGCCGTGTGGGAAGGAACAGGTCATAAAGCAACGGGCCAACGTGCCGGACATAGCATCGCCTCCGGCATAGTTTCTGTGGCATGTTGCCTATTGGCGATGAATGTGGCCTCCTGCGGCTACCAGTTTCGAGTGCAAGGCGCCGGCCCCACGATCGGTGGTGCGCCGGAGTCAGAGACCAAGCGGCCACAGGCGCCACGTCTCGCGATTCTTCCCATCGTCAACAGTACCTACGAGCCGAACTTTGAGATCAAGCTGGCCAATTACCTTCGCCGAGAGTTTTCGTCCGGAGCGGGGGCGGAAATCGTCGGACCGTCGGGAGGGGCCGACCTCTTTCTGTCAGGGCAAATTATGCAGATTTCCCTGCCGACCCTCAGCTTCGATCAGACTACGACGTTTGAAAGTCGAGTGGAAATGCTGGTGAGTGTCAGGATCGAGGAGGCGAAAACGAAAAAAGTCGTCTGGTCTCAGGTTGCGAAAGGGACATCGGAGTTTTTTCTGACACAAGATCTGCAATTCAACCGCGTGTTGCAAAACCGGGCGTTGGAGCAGGCGGGCCGTTTCATCGCGGAAGATTTGGCGTCACGATTCCTGTTGTTTCAGGACACCGGCGAATTAGACAAGGCGCTGAAGCGCCCGATCAAGGCAGATGCCGCACCTGCCAGCAATGCCCAGCCCGGTGCGGCGCGATAACCCTACAGCAAGGCATTACGAATGAGTGTCGCAGTCATGAGCATGGAGCTGTCGCAGTCCCTCACGCGTTGCGGGGTGCTGCCGCTCTACGCTGTCGTTGGCGAAGAGGACTGCCTGCGCGACCAATCCATTGCCATTCTTCGACAAGCGGCGCTGGGGGAGGCGTGGGATAGCGGGTTCAATTACGATGTGTTCCACGGTGATGATTCATCCGTAGAAGACATCTTAGCCTGTGCGGCAGAAATCCCCGTGTTCGCCGCTCGTCGCGTCATTGTCTATAAGTCTGTGGAGAAGCTCCCCGCGCGCGAAGGCGAGAAGCTCTTGTCCTATCTATCGGCTCCGAACGAGACGACGACGCTGATCGTTGTGGGCGCGAAGCTGGACGGTCGACTCAAGTTGACACAAGCCTTGACCAGAAAAGCTGTGACTGTGACATGCGCCCCATTGCGCGACGCACAGCTGGCATCATGGGTCCGTCAGGAGGCGGCGGCGCTGGGTGTGCGTATTGACGAGGAAGCGGCCCAGTTGCTCAAGGAGGCCGGGAGCGAATCTCTTTATGCCGTGCGGAGAGAGCTCGAGAAGCTCGCCGCCTATGTGCCACCTGACAGGACCGTGCAGTCGGCGGATGTCGAGGCGCTCCGGGGAACCGAGCCCGGCGCATCGGTGTTCGACTTGATGAACGCCATCGGTGCGCATGACCATGGGCGGGCATTGCGGATTCTGGCCAGGAATGTTGAAAATGGAGAGGCCCCATTACGGATACTGGGAGCATTGGTCTGGCAATACCGGCGGTTGTGGAAAACGAAGGAGCAGTTTAGGTCAGGCGGGCGGGAGGGCGAAGCCGCTCGCACGCTTCGCATGGATCCTTCGCGGGTGCGAGGGTTTCTGGATCAATTCTCTGATGCCCAGTTAAGTCAGGCCGTTCAGTGGTTCATGGAAACCGACTCGAAGCTCAAAGGAGGGAGCGGCAGTACCCCTGTTCGCGTGATGGAAGACCTCTTGTTTCGGCTCTGCGGCCAGCCATCGAAACAAGCGCTGTATTCCGCGCGGGGGCAGACGACGACACCGACCCCGCGCCAGGCAGGCTCGAGACCGGTGTCGAATATCAGAACCGTTACGCGGAAGCGGTGATGGCGTTCACCCGCACGGTGAGCCTAGACACGCGACGCGAGGCCGTATTTGGCTTCAGGACACCCTTGGTCACCGCTTTGCTCAGCGCTGCAGTGGCAGCTCGTAAGGTGGCTTTCGCTTCATCGGGCTTCTTGGCAGCGATGGCTTCCTGAACTTTGCGAAGGACACTTCTGACTGAGCTGAGCGTGGCGCGATTGCGCAACCGGCGTTTCTCAGATTGGCGGGCACGGCGAATCGTGGACTTGTGTACAACAGGCATACGGATTCTCCTACGTTCAAAGCCTGAGCTTGTAGCATAGGATGAGAAGAGAGGTCAAGGAGACGGAAAGGAATCAGCCTGGGCTTCGGGGAATCTCGGTAGCCGTGGCGTAGATATGATCACGCGGATTGATGCACGAGATCGTTTAATTGTGGCCCTGGATGTCCCTTCCGCAACTGAGGCGGAAGCCTTGGTTGAGCGTATGGGAGACCAGGTGCGATTTGTGAAGGTCGGCTTGGAGCTCTATACGGTGGCGGGACCGGACATTGTGCAAAGACTGGTTGATCGCGGGAAGCGGGTGTTTCTCGATCTCAAGTTTCTCGATATTGAAGAGACCGTCCGGCGCGCCACAGCTCGGGTTGCTGCTATGGGAGCGACCTTTTTGACCATTCATGCGAATCGCAAAGCCTTGATCGCGGCGGTGCAGGGACGAGGCCAATCCGAACTCAGATTGTTGGCGGTAACGGTGCTCACCAATTTCGATGGGCAGGATTTGCGGGATATGGGCATTCAGCGGACCGTCCAGGATTTGGTGACGGCCAGGGCCACATTGGCTGCGGAGGTGGGCTGTGATGGGGTGGTCGCTTCCGGAGAAGAGCCGCAGGCCATTCGTGCCAAGGTGGGGCCCAACCTGATCATCGTCACGCCAGGGGTCAGACCGGCTGGAAAAGGGACCGATGACCATGCACGCGTCACCACGCCCACCCAAACCATCGCGGCCGGCGCAGATTACCTGGTGATCGGGCGTCCCATTCGCGACGCCGATGATCCCCCCGTCGCCACCGCTGCCATCCTAGCGGAAATGCAAGCCGCGTTCGACAACCGAGGAGGGTGACGCGGTGCGCTCTGGTTCATCTCTCGGCTGGCACGGTGTCCGGTCGTCCGCAAGGTGGTTGCGACTGTTCTTCGCGGTTTGTTAAGATGCGCGTTCAGTGTGCGCCCTTGCGTGGTGGGTGTAGCTCAGTTGGTTAGAGCGCCGGATTGTGGATCCGGAGGTCGCGGGTTCGAAACCCGTCACTCACCCCAATGCCTGGCGTCGCAACCACAATTCTGGTGGAATGAGAATGGCCAGTGGCAGCAAACAGGCTTCTTCGTTGGCGCCACTTCATTCAAGCGCACCTGCGGGTACCAGGTTTCACGTACGGTCGTTCCGCCGTTTTCCCGTCCAGTGTTCGGTGTACTACTCCAGTAACGAGTTCCAAGGAACCGGTATCGCTTGGAACTTGTCGCTTAACGGATGGCGTGTTGATGGGACACACCCCGTTGAGCCTGGCATGGTGGTCACTCTTTGTGTCTTTCTTCCCGGGCAGCACCCGACCGTCTTTATTGATCGCGCAACTGTGTGTTGGTCGCGCGGACAAGAGTTCGGTATCGCGGTCAGTTCGATCAAAGCCGAGGAGCATGCTCGCCTCGAACAATTTGTGACGGCCCTCATCTAGCTCCGATTTCTCTCTGTCACCTTCGACCTTCGCCTCTGATCCATTTTCACCGGTTGTGGTGGAAAAAAGAATATTCTTGGCCCTTCCCCCTCGGATAGGTAGACTGGAATGTAGCCGAGGCTGGTTTCGCTAGGTGCCCATTGCCTCGTCACGAACCATGGCCACACCACATACATCCCGTTTGGATTCGCGTGTGCCGGTCAGTTGTTTCCTCTACTACTTAGGAGAGGGCCTGGTCGGGACCGGTAAGGTCTGTGATCTCTCTGTGAAGGGGTGGCGAATCGACGGGGACAAGCCGGTGACGGTCGGCATGAAACTCACCCTGCGGGTCTTTTTGCCTGACCAGCCCAAAGCCATTGATATTGAAGGGGTGCTGGTGCAGTGGGTGCACGACCGTCAGTTTGGTCTTGAAATTGTGAACATGAACGCCTCTGCTGAAGCGCGCATTCACGAGTTTGTGGAATCGACGCTCAGGGCGTCGGACTCCTCCCGTGTAGCCTGACCGAGGGCTGCTCCTGTGCGAACTCTCCCTTGCATGTGGGTTCAGGGATTTTTCGATCGTGACCTCTGCTTGCCCGCCGTACCACCGATTGTAGTTCGTGCCGATTCCGCCGTGCCTCGCAACTGACCATGCAGAGCATGAACTTGGATCCCCCACTTTCGGGGACTATCAGCTTATCCGTTGTTTTTCATATTCTGCCCAAGCGTTTGCTTGGAGGAATGGATGGAACAACAGAATCGCCCACGTTTTATCGTCGAGTGCACCGGATCTCGTTCCGAGGACGGTCTCCTCGTTTGGAACGGTCGGATGCTCGATCTCTCAATCCCAGGCTGGTCACGGACCGGACTTAAAGGGTTACAAGCCGGGGATGTGCTCCAATTGCATCTGCATATTCCAGGGCAACCTAAACCCCTGTCGGTAAGACTTGCGACGATTCGCTGGGCGAATGAGTCGAGGTTGGGGGTGGACCCCATTCTGATGGACGCCGACGACCAACTTCGACTCAGCGATTACGTCAACGCCCAGGACGTGCTTCTCTCGTTCAGCACGGATCGGAATGAACAGATCGTGATTTCCGACGGCGGTTAGTCGCATCGCGTTGTCCTCGCTCTCGTCGGTCACTTCTGCACGGCAATCACGAGTCACCCACATCGGCGAATCACGTTCATTTCGAGACGGCCTCCGGTCGGGATTGCTTGACATCCTCATGCGAGATGGTGTCTCTTACCTTCAGAGACAGTGTGACACGCACCGGCCTTTCGCCAGCCCAGTTTGTTCATGTCATAGACAGGTCATGAGGCGGAGGCGTATGAGAACTAATCTATGACGCCTGCCCCTAACGTTTCTGACGCTGCCCATACCGCCCCGCTGACACCTGAAACCGAAGCCCAAGTCGACCAATTTGCCCATACGGACATCTTGGTCGGTATTCCCAGTTTCAACAATGTTGAAACGATCGGGCATGTCGTCAGGGCGGTCAGTGCCGGTCTGGCAAAATATTTCCCCCAAGCCCGTGCCGTGTTAGTCAATTCGGATGGTGGCTCGACGGATGGCACGCAAGATGTCGTCGCGCAGGCCGTGGTCGATCTGAAAACGCTTTTTATCGGTGACCAGCAGAGCTCGCTCCATAAGATCATCACGCCGTATCACGGCATCCCCGGGAAGGGGAGCGCATTTCGCACCATTTTTGAAATCGCGCGCCGCTTGAAAGCCAAAGCCTGCGCTGTGGTGGATTCCGACCTGCGAAGTATCACACCGGAATGGATTGAACTGCTGGTGAGTCCGGTGTTCGAGCAGGGGTTCGACTATGTGGCGCCTTACTATTTGCGCCACAAGTACGATGGGACCATTACGAACAGTATCGTGTATCCCCTGACGCGAACACTCTACGGCCATCGAATCAGGCAACCCATCGGCGGAGATTTCGGCTTTTCAGGGCCGTTGGCTCAGCACTATTTGGACAAACACGTCTGGGAGTCGGAAGTTGCCAAGTTCGGCATCGACATCTGGATGACAACGGAAGCGATTGCCAGCGGAGCTCGGGTCTGCCAAAGTTTTCTGGGCGCGAAAATTCACAATCCGAAAGATCCCGCGGCGGACTTGTCGGCCATGTTGGTTCAGGTACTCGGCGCAGTCTTCGCGCTGATGGAAGAGCATTATGCTGTCTGGGCTAAAACGGAGGGTTCAAACGCGGTGCCGCTGTTCGGATTTCAGTACGAAGTGGGGGTCGAACCGGTCAATGTCAACGTCGATCGCATGATCAGCACCTTTCGGCAAGGCTTGAGCGATCTTGGCGTGATCTGGGATCAGATTTTGGCGCCGGGGACCAGACAGAGTCTGCGGCTCTTGGGGACCTGTTCCTTGCAGGAGTTTCGAATCCCCGACAACCTGTGGGCGCGAGTGGTTTATGATGCGGCCGTCGCCTATCGAAATCGCGTGCTGCCACGCGATCACGTCTTGAAGGCGTTCACTCCCTTATACCTGGGGCGGACCGCCTCGTTCGTGCTGGATACGCAAGGACTCACGTCGAGCGAAGCCGAAGGGCGCATCGAAGCGCTGTGCCAGGCGTTTGAAAAGGACAAGTCCTATTTGGTGGCGCGGTGGAATGAACCCCATGCCGGATGAGGCTTGCGACTCGATCCATCTGAAGGCAGGCTGGAGTAGAGGCCGGAGGAGGGAAGTATGAAAGAATTTTTTGAAAAAGGTCTACTCGATCCCCTGGAGTTGATGGCGAGACAGGTGCTCGCGGTCTTGCCCAGCCTCTTGGCAATGTCCATCATTTTCTTTGCGGGGCTGGTGGTGGCGTGGACAGCCAGTCAGGCCCTGGAGCGGTTACTGCGGGTGGTCGGGCTAGACCGGCTCTTCGATCGCTTGGGGGTCACGGGCGCGCTGCTACGCGGGGGCGTGAAAACCGATCCCTCGCGGTTGGTCGGGCAAGCCGCCTATTGGCTGGTCATGATTTTTGCGACCGTCGCCGCACTGGGGGCGCTCAATCTTCAGCCGATCAACGATTTTGCCAAATCCTTCCTGGCCTATGTCCCCCACCTCGTGACAGGGGGACTTATTCTCGTCGCCGGGTGGTTGTTGTCGAATTTTGTGTCGCAGGCCGTTCTGATTGCAGCGGTGAACGCGGGACTGCCTCCCGCTCGGCTGGTGGCGACCTGTTCACGCTGGGGCATTCAATTATTGGCGGTCGCCATGGCGCTGGAGCAGCTTGGCATTGCACAGAACATCGTCGTCGTGGGCTTCGGCATCACCCTCGGAGGAATCGTCTTAGCCGGGGCAATCGCGTTTGGACTGGGTGCGAAAGACCTAGCCAAGGACTACCTTGAGCGTGGGCTCTCCATTCGCTCGCGCGACGGTGCGCCCGATGACTTGCGCCATCTGTAGGAGGTGGATGCTGTGGGGATTTCGAGGATAAAGGACACTGCATGAATAAGCACATCTCGGACGTCGATGCAGAGGCTAAGGCGCGTCGCTGGTTGGGCGGAGAAGCCTCGGTTCCCCGTTACCCGCAACGCCGCCGCCCATTTACGTTCAATGGGTCTCTGGTGAGCCTCGTGGCGTTCGCGGTTGGGTTAGGGTTCGCCGGTGGGATTCTCCTAGGCCTTCAGTTCCGTCGACGTCCCAATGCTTCGCGGAAGAGGTCGTAGTGCGTCAATCGTTGCGTTGGCTCAGGGTGGTTCGAGAGTGTCGATTAGCCGCTCGTCAGAGGGTCGGCAAGAGATCCATGAGGCTTCGATTCCATCCCACCGGGCCAACCCCGTCGGCGCAGATGAGGTGGGGAAGCTGCACGGCAGGATCGTAGGAATGATCTGGTTTCTGGACGAGGATGGGATAATCCACCACTGCCAACATAGGGAGATCGTTGAGGCTGTCTCCGATCCCGATCGTGATCAACCCCTGCCCGTCATGTTGCGCGAGACGTCTATACCAGCCCATGAGCCGTTGGCTCGCCATCCCCTTATCGCTCGACCCCATCAAGTGGTAGAAGCGTCCTCCTCGCGTACACTGTAGCCCGCGTGCCTTCGCTGCTTTCAGAAGGCGGCTCGGGGCGATCTCGTCTCCCACAACCACAAATGGTTCATCGTACTCTCGCTGTGTGGCCAGAACAGCATCGGCGGATGACAACCCTGTGAGCTGCGCGACTTCTTCGACGGAGAGATCCCCGAATCCCTGCAAGCGACAACCCAACTCCTGACCGATCTCTTTCAGTGCTGCCCGTAGGGTGGCATAGGATTCACCAATTGCGACGACCTCATATTCCCCATTGGGAGTCGAGTGATCGATTGGAAACGGAAAGTAGCCTTTCGGGATACAGAGCGCACCGCCGTTCTCGACGATAAAGGGATGGAAATAATTCAGGCGCAGGCGAAGCGGCTCCATTTCTGCACGGGTCTTACTCGAAACTAAAATCAGCGCTGCGCGGAGTCGCTGAATGACTGAAAGGGCAGCCTTCGCAGCGTCGAACGAATAGCTGGTGGCATCGAGCAGGCTTCCGTCGAGATCTGTAAAAATAATAATTCGTCGCATAGGCAGGGAGAAAATCCTTGAGCGCAGTATACGGAACTTCCGTCGATGGGTAAAACGGCCTTTCAATCAACCAAGCAGTCCGGGGTCGCCATGTTCTGCTATTCACCGCTGTTTGCGCCTAGCCTCCCCCATGACACCCGAACCAGGTAACTCGCTCCACCTCTTTCCGTATGATCTCTTGGACTTGGGATAGGGCTGTCGGCCCCACGCGTTCGACTTTTTGGGTAAATGTTCTGTCCTGTGCCAGCCCTGACACAGATAAACCCCCAATTAAGATCGAGCCGGATAATGCCGAAAAGGATAGACACATGGCCATATCGGTCCCTGGTCGGATCAGTGATATGCATGGGGGAATGGCGCTCATTCCCTGTTACCTGTGCAGGATGGCACAGGGGAGAACCATACAATGGGTAAGGCACCCATTTTGCTCCTAATCCGAGTGGTTTTTTCTTTCCCTGCGGCAGTGGTCACGCCCCGGCAAGTTGCTCTTGGCGGTACCCCGATACAGCAACATCCTGGTTGAAAAACCTGAAATCTTCTAAGGCTATACCGTGCGATCCGATAAAAAAACTCCTCTCAAATCAGATAAGAAAACCCCTCCAAAAATTCAGAAAAAGGGCACCATCGGCTACAACAAGAAGTCGGCGTTGCTCGAAGATGCCATTACACAAATGAACGCCGGCAAGTATGGTCGAGCGTCTTCCGCGCTGAAGGACTTGCTCGCCCTCGATCCGCTCAATGCCGAAGCTCGGCGCCTCTTCGCCACCCTCCACCTGCGACTTGGAAGCCTGATGAGTGCGCGGACAGCGTTCGAATCGCTGGCTCGTGAGGCGATGGAGCGCCAGGACTATTGGCTGGCCGAATCCCTCTTGCGTGAATACCTGACGGCAGGGCCGCGCTGTGTGCCATTCCTGGAAATGCTGGGGCATGTGTACGAAGAAAAGGGCGACGTCATGGCGGCGGTGGCAGAGTACGGGAAGGCGGTTGAAGTCCTGTTGGAAGACCCGGACACAGACCATCCAAATCGAGCCGGCGAGCTGTTCGGCCAAATTCGTTCCATCGCTCCAGGAAGTCCGGTTGCCTTCCGTTTTGCGGCCATGTTCGATACCGTCACAGGGCAGGTATTGCAGACC
>JBDTWG010000002.1:0-30285 GCA_040006855.1 Nitrospira sp. | reverse complement strand
TATTATCGCAGGGCAGACGGCAGCGGCTATGACATCGAAGTGGGGCCGGCGCTCGCTCAGTTCCCATCCGGTGAAGTGTTAGAGGATACCGTGCGCATCAACCGCCTGATCGAGGGTGCTGTTCGTCGAGTCCCGGAACAGTATTTTTGGCAGCATCGCCGCTTCAAGAGCCGCCCGCCTGGTGAGCCGCCGGTGTACCGGCGGTAGCGGACCCGCATTCGCCGTTAGGATCGACGATCGTTCGATTCAGGATCGGCACGATCTTGAAGGCAATTCAGCCGGTAAAATGACGAGAAGTATTCGGCGGTTCCGGCTTCTTGCGCTATACTGCGTTTAGCTGGATGCATTGTACGATTGCATCGTTCGCTCCGTCATGGATTACTCCAACCAGGACACAGACAAGCGGATTGAATTGCGACAGCACCAACGGCGTGTTGTGCCCCCGACCTGTCTGCTCTCATTTGCCCGCTTCGCCCTCTCGATTACCTTTAGTGGCGATTCGGAGGGAGAGGGGTCCGTCATCAATCTCTCCATCAAGGGCTGTAAGGTCGAGAGTGACGCGGGGGTGAAAGTTGGAGATGCCATGTCTTTAATCCTCCTGCTTCCGGGAGGGGAGGCTCCGACGCCCGTCGATTTGGCCCTGGTACGGTGGGCGAACGGTCAGTGTTTTGGATTAGAATTTGTGTCTCTTGGGACCGCGGAGATGAATCGGCTGCGCACGTTTCTCGCGTCTGCTGCCGGGTCCAAACAATAGTCTGGTCGACGCGGGTGCCTCGGTCGTGCGATGTTCTGAAGTGGAGGCGTCTTTGGAAGAAGCGAAAGAGTTGCGTAAGTCTCGTCGGATAACGATTGGCTGCCGTTTAGCATTCTTTGGGGAGGATGATCTGGAGGGCGAAGGGGAGGTGCTGGATCTTTCTTTTACCGGTTGTATGGCCAAATCAGAGAGTGCGGTGCAACCAGGCCTTCTGATGAAGGTGTCGTTGTTTCTATCGGATGGGCATGACTGGCCGGTTCGTGTGGACGAAGCCATTGTCAGATGGGCACGGGGGGGGGAGTTCGGGGTAGAGTTCCTCGCCATACGTCCCCCGCAACTTCAGCGTATCCAGCAGTACGTCATCAAGACCAAGCCCTTATGATGAAGGAGCACGCCGGGTCAGATTTTCGCTGGAGACCTTGCTCGCCTCTTCGGTCGATCATCCCTAGTTTGTTTGGCAGACTTTCCCTCCACTCATTGGCTCAGTGACGAGACCGGTCGTCATTGCTTTTGCCTCTCGTGCTTCCCTACAATTTCGCCTGACGTCGAGGCCTACATGGGAGAGGCCACCCAGCACACTCTCCTTCGTGACGGAGGCTTTTCACAACGCATGATCGAGTGGGTGGGACGCAACACCATCGCGGGCTATACCTACCTGGCGGCGCTGGCCACCCTCGCCTCTCAATCCTTTCTAGATGTCGTTCAACCGAACAGGCAAGGACGTCGGGAAGCCTTGCAGGTTCTCGTCAGACAGATTCTTTTCACGGGGGTGGACGCATTGCCCGTGACAACCGTCATCGCCCTATTGGTGGGCATCATCATTATTACGCAGGCCGGGACACAGCTTCCCAAACTTGGGGCTGGTGGGATGGTGGGAAGCATTATTGTCGTGACGGTCATCCGGGAACTGGGGCCTTTGTTGACAGCCTTCATTGTGGTCGGACGATCGGGGACGGCCATTGCCACAGAGTTGGGAAACATGTCAGTCACGCGCGAAGTGGTTGCGCTCCGGCTCATGGGAATCCCGATTAGCCGGTTCATTATCATGCCCCGCATGGTCGGCATGGTGTTGTCGATGATCTGTCTGACGCTGTATTTCGACGTAGTCGCGGTGCTTGGTGGCTATCTCGTGGCCAAGGCGCAACTCACGATTCCCTTCTCTGCCTTCCTAGAAGGGGTGATGAAGGCGCTCGCTTCGTCGGATGTGGTATTGACCGTGGTCAAAGGATTGTTGTTCGGATCGGCTGTCGCGGCCATCTGTTGTCATCATGGGCTGTCCGTGAGATCGTCTTTTACGGAAGTACCGCAACAGACGACCAGAGCGATGATTAATTCGTTTGTGCTGTGTCTGCTGATCGATGTCCTTGTGACAGTACCGCTGTACCTATGAATGAGTCGGTTATCATTCTGGAACAGGCCCGGCTGCCCATGCTGGGGACTCCTCATCGGTTAGCTGTGGATGTGCGCATCGGTGCCGGCCAGTTCGTCGCCCTCGTGGGACCGAGCCGTTCAGGGAAAAGCTTGATCGTGGAGCTCGCGGCGGGGCTTGTCTCACCGGAAGCCGGCCGAGTCATCGTGCTGGGCCACGAGTGGACCGCGGATGTGAATGATGACCCGAATCCCGTACGACTCCGTCTTGGAACCGTGCTTCAGCAGCCGGGTTTACTGAGCAATATGACGTTGTTCAACAATGTGGTCTTACCGCTACGGTACCACCGTACATCGATGTCGGAGCGTGATCGTGAGCATCTCGTCATGGCACAGTTGGAACGATTGTCTCTCGCTCCGATGCGAGACCGGTTTCCCGCCGAGCTCAATCAGGGCGAAGCGCGCAGAGGGGCCATCGCTCGCGCGCTCATGCTCGATCCGGAGGTGCTACTGCTCGACGATCCGGTGGCCGGATTGGATGCGGAGATGGTGCTGACGCTCAAGGCCTATGTGGAAGAACGGCAGGTGGAACAAGCTCTGACGGTCATCGCGGCATTGCGTTCTTTTTCCCCCTTTATCGAAAAGGCCGACCGCATCATACTGCTTCGCGACGGCCGCGTGGAAGCGGATGGGCCTCGTGCCGCACTGACCGAGGTTGTTGCCCCAACGCTCAGAGAATATCTGGGATAGGCCCTGTCACCGAGTGGGAGTAGGCAAGACAGCGAGGTAATCGATGGCCATGCATTATTCACATCAGCTTTCCAGCGGGCGGTTAGCACAGATCGTTGGCACCTTCGTGCTGATCCCACTGTTCATTCTGGCGGTAGCCGGTTTCTGGATGTCGAAGAGCGAGCATCTCTTCGATTCCACGTATGACGTGAGGGCCAGCCTGAGTAAATCCTATGGTCTGGAGCCGGGATCGCCGGTCGTTGTTTCAGGGATTCCGATCGGACGGGTGAAGCAGGTGGATCTCAATGATCGAGGGACAGTTGATGTGCAATTGCAGCTGTTAACTCGGTATCAAGACATGGTGAAAGACAATTCGGAGCTTCGTATTACCAAGAGTGGCGTGGTCATGGGACAAACGCAGGTTGATATCGGAATGGGCACATCCGGTAGTCCCATCTTGGCCGACGGGGCGACGATTCGCGTGGTCGAACCGAGAGACATCGGGGACCTCATCAACGAAATCGAGCCGGTGCTGATGGCCGTCAAGCAAACCCTGCTGCGGGTCGAAACCATTACTCAGGATCTACAGGGCGGCTTGAAGGCCGGGAGCAAGGCGTTGGAGCAGGTGGCCCAGGCGACGCAAGATCTGCCGGCAGTGGTGGCTTCGGTGCAGCGCACGGTTGCGTCGATCGAGCAGACGGCGGGAACACTTCCCGCCATGACCGGCTCGGTTCAGCGAACGCTGGGAGTCGTTGATCGTGTCACGGCGGACGTGCAGCGCGCGACGAATAAATTGCCGGCCATTTTAGATAGTGCGCACTCCACGCTCACCAGCGTCAAGCGCCTGTCAGATTCCGTGGACGAGGTGAGCCAGGAGATGCTGCCTGTCATCCAGACCGCTCACACCACGTTGTCAGATGTGTCGATCTTGGTGCGCGGCGCGAAGCAAACCTTTCCTTTTAACCGATTTGCGCAGAATGCTGGGCCGGCGCCGAAAAGTCAGGCTGCCCCGTCCTCTTCAGGATCACAGAGTCTGCGCGGGGATCAACTGGCTCGATGAGTGTGACGCGACGCAATCTCGCAGGAGCGTTCCTCGCGGCGGCGGGAATGGTCCTGTTGAGCTGCGCACAGTCGTCCTCTCCTGCTGCACCCCCTGCGTCTGGACCTGGACCCTTGGCTACTCAGGTCGAATCGTTGCTGGTGCAGGGGGAGCGCTGGCTGGCCCGTGGGGATGCGGCACGCGCGGGAGACGCGTATGAGGCGGCGCGACAGACGGCGGAAAGCCTCGACGACGTGAAGGGGCTCATTGGTGCGCTGAACGGTCTCGGCCAGGTCGCTGTGCGCCGAGGTCCTAGCTCTCAGGCCGTCACCCTTCCTGCGCGGGCCGTTGCGTTAGCGCAACAACTCGGGGAGCCCGGCCTCCTGGTTGAGAGTCTTACTGCATTGGGAGCCGCCGAACATCAAGCGGGGCACGTGAAGGAAGCCGAGCAGCGCTACCAGCAGGCGTTGGATCTGGTCCGACACAGACAGGATCGATCAGCAGAAGCCGTCTTGTTGAACAACCTTGGATTGGTGCGACAGGCTATGGGCGAGGACGAACAAGCCGACCAATTGCTCCGGCAGGCGATGGCCTTGAATCAAGCGGCAGGGAATGGTGAATCCGAGGCCAGTAATCATGTGAACCTGGGACTTCTGGCGGAAGCGCGCCATCAGTATGATGCCGCAGAACGGGAATACGAGCGAGCCTTGGAATTGGATAGGGTCGGGGAACGTCGATCGGATATCGCTGCTGACCTCCTTCGACTGGGACGAGTCGCCGATCGCCGAGGAATGCCTGACCGTGCGCTGGCCTATTTTGAGCGAGCCTATCGGAGTTACCTTGCCCAAGGCAATGTGCGTCATGCGGCTATGGCACTGACTCAGGCCGCGGAATGCGCGGGGAAGGCGGGGCTGGTGCAGGAGGTCGCGCGGTGGAAAAAGGAGTTGGATGGTCTGAAGTCGTCTCCATCAGTGCGATAGAGCCGCGGTTTTGCCACGCACAAATAGGCTACTTAATCGCGACGGCTTTGACTTCCTTGTAGGTGGTATGGCCTTGCAACACCTTGTGAATGCCGTCCTGGACGAGGGTGGTCATTCCCTCCGACATGGCGGCCTTCACCATTTCTTCTGTCTTGGCCTTGTTCTGAATCAACCGCTTTATTTCGTCGGTTCCCACTAACAGCTCATGGAGCGCCACGCGTCCTTTCAGGCCGGTACGATTGCAGGTGTCGCACCCCTTGCCTCGATACAAACGGAAGGCGCTGTCGAAGGCGGTTCCCAGAGCATCCCACGATTCCGCCCCATATCCCAGCCGCAGTTCCTCATACTCTTCTTTCGACGGCTGATAGGCCTCTCGGCATTCTTTGCAAATCCGCCGTGCTAACCGTTGGGCCAGTACGCCCAACATCGCGTCGGCGAAACTGAATGAGTCGCAGCCCATATCTAACAGTCGGGTGATGGTTTCCACCGCGCTATTGGTGTGTAAGGTGCTCAGTACCAAGTGTCCGGTCAGAGACGCCTCGATCCCGGTATCTGCCGTCTCTTTGTCTCGCATTTCTCCGACCATGATCACATCCGGGTCGGCTCGGAGAAACGCCCGCATTGCCGCGGCGAACGTGAATCCGATCTTGGCATGGACCTGCACTTGGCGGAGTCCATATTGGGTAATTTCGACGGGATCTTCCGCCGTCCAGATTTTGATGTCGGGAGTATTGATGTGCCCCAGTACTGAGTGCAATGTCGTGGTTTTGCCGGATCCGGTCGGACCCACGCAGAGAATGATACCGTAAGGCTTCTGCGCGATATTTTTAATCTCGCGGAGATTCCGATCAGAGAAGCCCATTTTGTCGAGCGGCAGAGGCTCGCTCGCGGCCAGGATGCGCATGACCACATCTTCGTTATAGCCGGCGGTCGGGATCGTGGCGACACGCAGTTCGATTTCTTTATTCTCACCGATCTTGAACTTGATCTTTCCGTCCTGGGGTTTTCGCCGTTCCGCAATGTCGAGGCTCGCCATGATCTTGAGACGGGAGACGATGGCCCGGCGATAACTCGGTGGAATCTTCATGTATTCGAAGCAGTCGCCGTCGACCCGAAACCGAACCAGCGTGTCGCGTTTTTCCCCATAGGGTTCGATGTGGATGTCGGAAGTGCCTTGCCGAAAGGCATCGGCGATAATTTGGTTGGCCAGACGCACGATTGCATTGTCGTTTTCATCCAGACCTGAGCTGGTGGCATCTTCTGCCGCTTCGAGTTGTGATTCGTTGACGAGTTCGCCAAGAATGTCCGAGACGTTTTCGTTATTCTTCGTCGTCACGTCCGGCGTTCCGGTGGTATTCGAGAGGAAGAGTGAAATGTCTCGGCGCAGACTGACGGCGAATCGAATATTCAATCCGGGGAAGGTGCGTTTGATGTCTTGGACACGATCCAGGTCGCCCGGATCATCAGTCAAAATTTCAATCGCAGCACGATCCCGCTTCAGCGGCATCCAATGGTTTTTCTTCAGGTAGTCGACATTCAGGTTCTTGAGCAATTCGATGTCGACAATCGTGCGCTCGCTATATTCGATATAGGGGCACTTGTGAAATTGCGCGAGCGATTTGCCGAGGTCGGCTTTCGGGATTTTGTACTTTTCGATCAACAAGGACTCGATATCGGTGGCGCCTTTTTTGGATTCGGCAGTGGCATTATCCAGATCATTTTGTGCAATCTTGCCGTTCGCCAACAAGAAATCGAATTTGGAAGGGGGTTTCTTCGACGTCTTTCGAAGGCTATAAAAGGCGGTTCCCAGCGATTTGGCAATCTCCGCAACGCTCTCTTCGTCTTTTCGGGTGAATCGCCCTCCGCTCTTTTTGTTCAGGAGTTGGATCACGCCCATCAGATATTTATTTTCCGCGACCACCGGATAGGTCAGGACCTGCTTGGTTTTAAATCCGGTGTTTTTGTCGTACGTGGCATCGTGGGTGAGGGATGGGTGTACCGCGCTGAGTTCCGCCAGACTGTAGGCGTCGCTCACGTTGACTGGACGAAGATATTTGGCGCAGAAGCCTGCGAGGCTCTGTTCCGTAATCGGGGTGCGGACTTCCTGAATGGTGTCAAGATGGGGGATCTTCGAGAAGATTTCTTTTTTTTCTGAATCGACCACGAACAAGGTGAGATCTTCCGCGTCAAAACAACTGAGGATCTCATGGCGCAGATCCAGCAGAATCTGGTCGATATCGCTTGCCGCGAGAATGTGCGTGCTGATCCGTTTGATGGTTTCAGCGAGCCCGGATTTGAGGGTATTGTCGCTGATACCGGGCAGCGGAACTTTGGGCTGCATCAAGCTATCTCCAACACGGATCGGAAGAGCGGCTGGCTTCGTGCGATTAGCGACCTGATGCCTGGCCTGGGACTTTTGCGAGGAACGGGTTTCGCCCAGAGCGTCTCCCGTGTGAGCAGTGTATCCCAACAGGCAGTCAAGGCAAGCAAAAGGCGTTTTCTCGAAGACGTTATGCAGCGTGCTTGCGCATGCGGTCGGATCGACGAGAGGTAGAACGGTTCACGTGGCCGACTGAAGAAGGCGGTGAAATTAGGCGGCTGTGCTAAGCCAGGAAGACAATGTGGCAAGAACTTGATCGGGAGTGATTTTTGTGGTTTCGCCGGTTTGACGAAGTTTGAGTTCGACCTGACCTTGAGCGAGCCCTTTGTCGCCAATGACCAAGTGGTAGGGAGCGCCGATCAGGTCGGCATCGTTGAATTTGACTCCGGCCCGTTCATCACGATCGTCCCAGAGCACTTCAATGCCGGCATCCTGCAAGGTGGCATAGAGAGTTTCAGCCAATTGCGTGACCGGCTGCGACTGGCTCAACGGAAGGAGCGTGACGTGAAAAGGAGCGATGGGAACCGGCCACTTGATGCCTTTGGCGTCATGGTTTTGCTCGACTGAGGCTGCGGCGGTGCGGCTCACGCCGATTCCGTAACAGCCCATGACCGCCAGTTGTTCTTGCCCCTGCGCATCGAGGAACGTCGCCTTCATAGCCTGGCTGTATTTCGTGCCCAACATGAAGACATGGCCGACTTCAATGCCTTTGGCGGTCTTCAAGGTGCCGTCGTTGCGTGGAGAGGGATCGCCGACCTGCGCATTGCGAAGGTCGGCAAACTGGTCGACAGCGAAATCGCGCGCCCAGTTGGCATCCACAAGATGTGTGTCGGCCTGGTTGGCTCCAACGACGAAGTTGGCCATGGCCTTCACGGCCCAATCGGCCAGAATACGGATCTGTTTTAACCCGACCGGCCCCACATAGCCCACCGGCGCGCCGATCAGACTCGGCACAAGTTCAGGTTTGACGAGCTCAAGATCGGTCACCCCGAGGAGTCGTTTGACTTTGATCTCATTCACGTCATGGTCACCCCGAATGAGTACGGCGACCGTCTCCTTCCCTGTGGTATAGAGCAAAGTCTTGACGAGTTGCCGGGGCGTGATCTTCAAAAGGGCCGTGACCTCTTCAACCGTCCGTCGTCCGGGCGTGGGGACAGGGGTCAGGGGGCGGTGAGGTGTCTCATCGGTTGCGGACGGCGGCAGCACTTCAGCACGCTCGACATTGGCAGCGTAGGTGCCTTTCTCGCTGTAGACGATGGTTTCCTCGCCAGTGTCCGCCAGCACCATGAACTCATGCGACGAGGTGCCTCCGATCAACCCGGTGTCGGCTTCTACAGAGCGAAAGGTGAGGCCGCAGCGTGTGAAAATGCGGTTGTACGCATCGTACATTTTTTGATAATTCAGCCTGGCTCCGGCCTCGTCTTTGTCGAAGCTGTAGGCATCCTTCATGATGAATTCACGCCCGCGCATCAGTCCGAAGCGAGGGCGGATTTCGTCGCGGAATTTCGTTTGGATCTGATAAAAATTCAGCGGCATCTGCCGGTATGAGCGGACTTCCCGCCGGAAGAGATCGGTGATCACTTCCTCATGTGTCGGCCCCAGGCAGAAATCGCGCTCGTGCCGATCCTTGAATCGGAGCAGCTCTTTGCCATAGAAGTCCCAGCGCCCCGTTTCACGCCACAGCTCAGCCGGAGACGCGACCGGCATCAGCAGCTCCTGGGCGCCGGCCCGGTTCATTTCTTCGCGGACGATGCGCTCGATTTTGCGAAGGACTCGCAGGCCAAGCGGGAGGTAGATGTAGATTCCGGCTGCGACTTTTCGAATCATCCCTGCGCGCAGCATGAGACGATGGCTGACGGTTTCAGCCTCGCCTGGATCTTCGCGCAATGTGGGAATGAGGGTTTGAGTGACGCGCATGCGGGTTACGGAGAAATCAATCGCTCGATATCATTCCAAAAGGCAAAAATCATGATGCCCACGAGCAGGACCAGGCCGACTTGTTGCGCCAGTTCCCGTTGCCGGTCTTCCAAGGGTTTCCTGCGGATGGCTTCGATAAAAAAGAACAGCAAGTGTCCGCCGTCTAGAATGGGAATGGGTAATAAGTTAAGCACCCCGAGGTTGATGCTGAGCATCGCCATGAGAAACACTAAACTCGAGGTGCCCTGTTCGGCGGCGTCCCCGGCGGTTTTGGCGATTGTCAGTGGTCCACCGATGTTCTTGCGGGAGATCTCTCCGGTGATAATCTTGTAAATCCCTATGACCGTCAATTCGGTCCAGCCCCAGGTGGCTTGGGCGCCAAGCCACGGTGCCTTGAGGGGGTCGTTGGTTTGCAGAATAGTTTGATTCTGCGCGGAGATGCCGATCTTGCCGATTTCGACCGGCTTCCCTTCCACCGTGGTTTTTTCACCTACCGGTGTCACAGCAAATGACTGGGCCGCGCCGCTTCGTTGAATATCAAACTGAAGCGCCTTGTTGGGGTTTTCCCGCACGAGGGACGTCATCTGTGACCAGGTGAAGATATCATGCCCGTCGATGCGGACGACGCGGTCTCCCGCCGAGAGGCCGGCGGCCTGCGCGCGTGATCCTGGGATCACGGCCGTGATGACCGGTGCGCGTTCTTCGATTCCGAGTTGATAGACGGTCACGGCCTTGCCGTTGTCCTGCAGCGTCGTTTTGCTGGGGGTCACGAGCACCGTCTTGACCTGTTCTCCGCGCGTGAGGTCCAGCGTGAGCTGTTTGCCGTTGCTTTGGGAAATGTATTTCAGAAGTTCGGCACTCGTCGAGATTTCTTTCTCGTTGACTCGAAGGACACGGTCACCCGGCTTCAATCCCGCCTGGTCGGCTGGAGATCCTGGCAACACGGCTTCAACCTCGGGTATGATGTCCTTGAAGCTTGGGACCGGTAAGGTATACCCAAGGCCGATGTAGACCGTATAAATCAGGTAGGCCAGAATGAAATTGAAAATTGGTCCGGCGGCGACGATCAGCGTCTTCCCCCAGAGTGACTGATGGGCAAACGCGCGTTTTTTGTCGTCCGGTGTGATCGTTTCATGTTCGTCCTCTCCGAAGAGCTTGACGTATCCCCCCAGAGGCACCACGGATAACAAATACTCGGTTTCTCCGATTTGCCGCCCAAAAATCTTCGGCCCGAAGCCGAGGGAGAACTTCAGGACCTTGACCCCGACCCAGCGTGCGGCCAGAAAATGTCCCATTTCATGAAAGGCGACGAGGACGCCAAGAACCACGAGGAACGGAAGCGCCCAGTGGGTCAGAAGCGAGACAAAATCAGGTGACCAGGCAAAGGCTGTTCCCACAACAACACTCCTTGGGTTCAGAATATTACTGCGTCAGGGCATGCACGAGGGAGCCGGCTTTTTCGCGAGCCCAGCGATCAGCCTCCAACGCATCATCCAAGCCGTCAATCTGTCGCGGCGTATGTGCTTCCATTGTACTCCGAATGATGTCTGGAATATCGAGAAAACGAATTCCGCTCTGAAGAAACGCCTCCACGGCCACTTCATTGGCCGCGTTCATGGTCGCCGGCATGGTTCCACCGATCTGCAATGCATCATATCCCAGCCGCAAACAGGGGAACCGATCGTGATCGGGTTTGAAAAATGTGAGCTTGCTGATTTCGGCCAGGTCCAGCGATGGTAATTCCAACGGCATTCGTTCAGGATAACGCATGGCGTAGGAAATCGGGGTGCGCATGTCGGGTAACCCGAGCTGCGCGATCACCGATCGGTCGGTGTATTCTACCAGAGAATGGATAATGCTCTCGCGATGGATCAGCACTTCGATTTGACTGTCCGGAATATCAAAGAGCCAGCGCGCCTCAATGACCTCCAGCCCTTTATTCATCAGCGTGGCTGAGTCGATGGTAATCTTCGAGCCCATTTTCCAATTGGGGTGTTGAAGCGCGCGTTCGGGGCCGACGTCCTGCAGTTGTTCGCGCGAGAAGTCCCAGAGCGGGCCTCCCGAGGCTGTGAGGATCACGCGTTTGACGTCTTCACGCCGGTGCCCTTCGAGCGATTGGAAAATAGCGCTATGTTCACTGTCGACCGGGAAAATACGGACGTGATGCTTCTTGGCCTCCGCTTGCATCAGTGCCCCGGCCATGACCATCGGCTCTTTATTGGCGAGAGCGATTTGCTTCCCGGCGCAAATTGCGGCCAAAGTCGGCACCAGCCCCGCGCCGCCAACGATAGCCGACACGATCAATTCAGCTTCCGGCGACTGCGCGACTTGTGTGACGCCATCGTTTCCCGAGAGAATTTGAACGGGGAGATCGGTGCACCGTTGGCGCAACCTCTCGGCTGCTGACTCGCTGGCGAGCGCCGCGAATGCCGGCCGAAATCGTCGGATCTGCGCTTCGAGTTTGTCGTCGTTCGAGCCGGCGGTCAGACCAATGACTCGAAAGTCTTGCGGAAACCGATCCACGATATCGAGGGTGTTGGTTCCGATCGAGCCGGTCGATCCTAATATGACGATATTCTTCATGGCATGCTCCCGAGCAGGCGGACAGTTATCCGTTACATATTGTTGGTGATGGTGACATAGTAGTAGAAGGCCGGGCCCGTGAACAAGAGGCTATCCAGTCGATCCAGCATGCCTCCGTGTCCGGGAATCAGCGCGCCGGAGTCTTTGAAGCCCGCACTTCGCTTAATGGCGGATTCTGCAAGGTCACCGACGAGTCCAACCACCGTGAGGATCACGGCCAGCGCGAGGCAATCCATCAACGAAAAAGACGGGAGAAACCAGCCACGTGCCACTAGGGCCATGACGCAAGCGAGGGCCAAACCGCCGGCCAGCCCCTCATAGGTTTTTTTCGGGCTGATCACCGGCGCGAGCGCATGTCGTCCTAGGGATTTCCCGACGATATAGGCGCCTGTATCACCTGCCCAGGTCACGAGAAACAAGAGGAAAATGAGTAGCGCTCCGTCCGGCAAACCTCTGATTAGTAGGAGGTAGCTGAGGGTCACGCCGATGTAGAGCACGCCCATCACCAAGACCAGGCCATCCATGAGTGCGTCGCGCAGCAGTTTCGCGGACACGAGCGGGATGCAGAGCGCGATGACAACGGTGCTTAGCAGCACGGCGCGATCGGGTAAGAGTGCGGGCCACTGTGCGCTGCTCAGCAAGCAGGCCGTCGCTGCCACACCCGTCCAACTCCACCACGGCCACGGCGCCTGTCCCACATGGAGCCAATAAAATTCTCCCACCGCCAGCATACCGGCGACCGCGACAAGACCGAAGAATGCCACCGGTCCGAGATCGTGTACCAGAACGTAAAATAGAGGAAGAAAGACGACAGCCGCGAGGACGCGACGAACGGCTTCCGATGAGGAGCGTGGTCGAGCGGCATCCAGGGGTTTCGTCATCGTATCCTCGCACTGGAAGGCTCCCGGTTTCACCACGAAGAGGTTAGGAGGAGACGCTGCTGAACACTCGACCGAAACGGCGCTCGCGCCGCTGGTATTCAATCAACGCGACCAACGTTTCGCGTCGACGGAAATCCGGCCACAGTGTTGGGGTGAAGTAGAGTTCCGTATAGGCCAGTTGCCACAGCAGAAAGTTGCTGATACGGGTTTCGCCGCTCGTGCGGATTAAGAGATCCGGATCGGGGAGATCGTGGGTATAGAGGGCCTGTTGCACTGCGCGTTCGTCGATTCGGTCGACTGACAATCGCCCGTCTTGCACGGCCCGAGCGAGATCTTTGGCGGCGTCGACCAGTTCCGCTCGCCCACCATAGCTCAAGGCGACATTGAGGATCAGTTTGTCCTGGTGTGCCGTGTCCTGCTCGGTGGTCCGCACCCACTGCAGGGCGGATGGAGGAAGGGACGAGACCCTGCCGATCGTCTGGAATCGCACCCCCTTTTCGACCAAGCTCGACCGTTCGGTCGATAGGTAATGCTCCAATAGGCCCATCAGTGCGGTAATCTCTTGTGCCGGCCGATTCCAATTTTCTTGTGAAAAGGCGTAGATCGTCAAAACCTTGATGCCGAGTTCGAGCGACAGCGCGATCAATTCGCGAACCGACTTGATGCCTTCCTGGTGGCCGGCAATGCGCGGCAGCCCGCGTAACTCGGCCCATCGACCATTCCCATCCATAATCACGGCCAAGTGTTTCGGCAGGAGGTCTGGTTCGAGTTGCGAGAGCAGGTCAGAGTCAGGAGCGGGCTCGATATCGCGTGATCGAGAATCGTTCATGGAGCGGCGTCTGCACCTTTGCTTGTTCTTGGTGGATCTCCGAGAGGTAAGGCGAGTCTAGCCTCGGGGTATGGGAATGTCAAACAGTATTTCCAAATTTCGCTGTATTTGCAGATGGTTCGAGCGCCTTTGCATTGCGCCTTCTGAAAAGAGTGCGTTATACTCAGCGACCGCACGAGAGGAGTATCTTTTATGGCTAAGGACGAGGCCGGCGCGCTGGCGCGTTTCGGGGTAACTGATCGAGAAATCGAGCAGGCGCTGGGACGGGTCAAGGTATCGACAGTCGATTATGCCGACTTATATTTTGAATATTGTCAGTCGGAATCGGTCTCCATGGAAGAGGGGATCGTCAAGCGCGCGACAAAGAGTATCGGGCAAGGGGTCGGCGTGCGCGCGACCGTCGGTGAAAAAACAGGGTTTGCCTATTCCGATGAATTGACGTCGAAAGACTTGAACATCGCCGCCGAGACGGCGCGATATATTGCTGATTCAGGCCAGAGCACCGCACCAGTCCCCGTGACGCATCGGCCGGCCTTGGCACGGAACCTGTACCCCCACGATCGTACCGACATCGAAGTGGCCACTCGCGATCGGGTCACGCTGCTCAATGCCATCGATGCCGAAGCCAGACGGTACGATCCTCGGATCAAGAACGTGATGGCCGCCTACAATACGGAATACAAGGTCATGCTGGTCGCAACCTCGGACGGCTTCATGGTCGGAGATATCCAGCCGCTGTCGCGGTTGCAGGTGACCTGCATTGCCGAAGAAAATGGGAATCGGCAGGTCGGGACGTTCGGCGGTGGCGGTCGGATCGGGCTGGAATATTTTCAACAGGATCAGCGCTATCTGCAATTTGCCAAACAAGCGGCGCGAGAAGCGATCCTCAATCTTAGTGCCGTCGATGCGCCGGCAGGCGTTATGCCGGTTGTCCTTGGCGGGGGATGGCCTGGCATCCTGCTGCACGAAGCCATCGGACATGGCCTGGAGGCAGACTTCAACCGCAAGAAGACCTCGGCCTTCTCCAATCTTCTCGGGAAGAAAGTGGCATCCGAGGTCTGCACGATCGTCGACGATGGGACGCTTCCCTTCAGACGTGGCTCGCTGAACGTGGATGACGAAGGCACGCCCACCAGCCGCACGGTGCTAATCGAGCGCGGTATTCTGCGGGGCTATATTACCGACAAACTGAATGCCCGCCTGATGGGCATCCCCGTGACCGGCAACGGACGGCGCGAGAGTTATCAGAGCGTGGTGTTACCGCGCATGACCAACACCTTCATGCTGGCCGGCGAGTCCGACCCGCAGGACATCATCAAGTCCGTGAAGAAGGGGCTCTACGCCGTGTCGTTCGGCGGCGGGCAGGTGGATATCACCAACGGCAAGTTCGTATTTTCCGCCAGCGAGGCCTACCTCATCGAGGATGGACAGATTACCAAGCCGGTCAAGGGGGCGACGTTGATTGGCAGCGGACCGGAGATCTTGAAGCAGGTCTCGATGGTGGGACATGACTTGAAGCTGGATGAAGGCATCGGAACTTGCGGGAAAGAAGGGCAGTCGGTGCCGGTCGGCGTCGGTCTGCCGACTATCCGCATCGATGAAATCACCGTCGGCGGAACGAAGGCATAACATGACACGTGTGATTGCTGAACAGGATTATTCAAGTCTCGCGCAGGATCTTCTCGCGCGCGCGGCCACACAGGGGGCGACGGCAGCGGATGTCATGGTGGCCGACGGGGAGAATCTGTCGGTTCAGGTCAGGATGGGAGCGGTTGACCGGCTGACGAAAGCGCGTGAAAAGCGGCTGGGTCTGCGGGTCTTTTTTGGCCAGCGGTCGGCCAGCGCGTCGACATCCGATTTTTCCAGAGATTCCTTGGAACGGTTCGTTGGGGAAACCTGCGCGTTGGCGCAGGCCGTCATCGAAGATCCCGTTTCTGGCTTGCCCGACCCGGGACAGTACGCGACCGAGTTCCCCGACCTGAACATTCACGATTCCACGAAGCTGCAGACAGACCAGCAGATTGATCTTGCGCTTCGCACCGAGCGTGCCGCGTTTGCCGCCGATTCGCGGATCACGAATTCGGAGGGCGCGGAGTGTGATTCATCGTCGGGCCGGATCATTTTGGCGAACAGCCATGGGTTTCTCGGTCACTATGCCAACAGTAGTTTTTCGCTCTCCGTATCGCCTATTGCGTCGGATGGCGCCGGGATGCAGCGTGATTACTGGTATGGCGTCGATCGGTCCTTCGCAAAATTAGAGACCCCGGAAGCCATCGGGAAGGAAGCGACTAGGCGTACGGTGCGGAAACTGGGCGCAAGGAAGGTTTCCACCTGTTGCGCACCCGTGGTGTTTGATCCTGAGGTGGCGGGCAGTCTACTCGGTCACCTCTGCGGCGCGCTTTCCGGCTATGCGCTCTATAAGGGGGCGTCCTTCCTCATTGGGCAATTGGGCAAGCAGATCGCCCCGGAGTTCGTAACGATTTATGACGATGGCCGAATGCCCGGAGGCTTGGGCACACGTCCATTCGATGGCGAGGGCTTGCCGACAAGAAAACAGGCGGTCGTCGAACGCGGTCGATTGACGAGTTATTTGCTAGATACCTATTCGGGCAAGAAATTGGGCTTGCCGTCAACCGGAAACGCCGCTCGCAGCATTGGAGAAAGTCCCTCGGCAGGACCAACGAATTTTTACATGGTGCCTGGCACCACCAGGCCGGAAGATATCCTGGCGTCAGTGAAGCAGGGCTTGTATGTGACGGATCTCATTGGGTTCGGGATCAACATGGTGACCGGGGACTATTCGCGTGGCGCGAGCGGGTTCTGGATTGAAAACGGAGAGTTGGCCTATCCCGTGGAAGAGATCACCATCGCCGGGAACCTCAAGCAGATGTATGCGAACATTGAGACGGTGGGCACGGATTTGGTGTTTCGCGGACGCGTGGCCTGCCCTACCGTAAAACTTGCGGAGATGACCATCGCCGGGCAATAGTCCGCCTGTTCTTCCATCAAGGTGCATATGGCGAATATTCGCGAGACAATGGTCGAGTATCCAGGGGAGGGGATGGCGCTGACGGACTACGTGGCGGCACCCGCGACAAAGGAAGCGCGACCGGCGATCATCATCGTACAGGAATGGTGGGGCCTAGACGGCCATATCAAGGATATAGCCAAACGATTTGCCGACGAAGGGTATGTGGCGATTGCCCTGGATCTCTATTTCGCGACTTGACCATGCGGTGACGACCGATTCTCATGAGGCCGATGCCTTGATGAATCGCCTCAAGCCGGGTATCAAAGCGGCGGTCCCGTTTTACGGCCAAGAGCTCAATCCGGATGCGCCGGTAAAAAATCTAGGCTGCCCCATTCTGTACATCTATGGGGAGGACGACGGGTGGATCACCAAGGCCGATGTGCAACGGCTTGCAGCGGCGCTGCACAAATATCGGAAGCTGGGGGAGATAAAAACCTAATCCCGGCGCGACCCATGCGTTTTTTTACGATACGAGAAAAGAAGTCTACAAGGCTGCGGAAGCGAAAGATGCCTGGGCGAGGACGCTCGCGTTCTTCAAACAGCATCTTGTCTGACAGACTTGAGATATTCTGGCGCCGACTCGCAGGGCGCGAGCCCAGCGCGACGCAGAAGCACATCGGGATACGAGAGAGTTTCACGCAGCGGACACAAGGCGAGAGGGACCATGGCACTTGATACGGAATTCGGCAAGACGATGCTCCAACTGATTACGTCACGGTATGACGATCGGCATTGGAGAAAGAAAATCGAAAAGACGCTCAGCCTTCCCCACAGCGGGGTGGGTGATCCGCGCCAGCAACAGGTGTTCATGTATCTGAAGCTGGAACTCAAGGCCTACAAGTCCAGGCGCGCCGACCCTGACTCCTGGATCTTGGGCGGGTATGCCACGAAGGAAGTGATCGATCGTGCAAAGTTCCAGCCGCATCTGGTCGGAGAAGGCATTTCGGCCGAGGATGTGGCGTTTCTTGGCGTCGATCCCGGCTCAGAAATTGACGAAGCTTGGTGGGAAGAGATGTTGGTGGCTTGGTTTGGGGCTCCCGAGGAAGATGAAGAGCAAGAGCCTGAGGAGGCAGCCGACGAACAACCTTCCGCCACCGACGCCGGAAACAATCCTGCCCGCATCTGACCACACCTCACCGCCGGTCTGGCAGCCTCGCTCTACGGAGGGGGCACTCAGACCGGCGGTGCCTCCGCTACGACCCAAACAAATCCATTTGTTGTGCAGTGGAGACTGGGAGATCGCTCTGTGGCGTATGGTGGGTGGGGTTGGTGGCCGCGTTCTGCGGCATCGCGGTGTTCTGACTATGCCGGTCGAGAAACTCCTTCAGCTTCTGGAAGTCTTCACGCAAGGGCTGCAGCATGCTTCCTTGGTGCAAGGCAGCGGCGGGGTGGAGCAGTGGAAAGAGCACGAACTCTTTCAAATAAAAGGCCTGCCCGCGCACTCTGGTGATGCCTACTTTGCGCTCCAAGAGTGTTTGTGTCGCCCAGTTCCCCAAAGAACAGACCAGTTTGGGTCTAATGATGCCGATCTGCTGCATGAGAAACGGTTTGCAGGTTTCGACTTCCTGTGGTTCGGGGTCGCGATTATTTGGCGGGCGACATTTGATGACGTTGGCAATGTAAATGTCGCCACGAGACAGCCCCACCGACTGCAACAATTCGTTGAGCAATTGCCCGGCTGCCCCCACGAATGGTTCTCCCTTTTGGTCTTCGTGAAATCCCGGCGCTTCTCCCACGAACATCACCGATGCGTGCGGATTGCCGACGCCGAAGACCACCTGGCTTCGACCCAGCTTCGCGAGCGGGCAGCGCAGGCAATTGTGAAGCGAGTCGGCGAGTTCCTGGAGAGGGATTAGGGGCTGAGACATTGGATGGACCGTTCAAATCGTAGGCGGAATCTTAATCGCGCCTCAATACCTTGTCAATGTCGCAAGTAGACGGCCATGGTGCCCGGCCTGGCTAGACCAGCCGGAGGTGATGAGGCAGGCTCAAAGGGTGGGTGTCTGGGTGTGGATCGCCTTGGCACATCGTTCGCCACTGAGAATGGCGGATTCCAGATTAGCCGGCCAGCCGGTATCAGTCCAATCGCCCGCCACGAAGAAATTGAAAAATGGGCTGTTCGGCAGTGGTCGACACTGTTGGATCCCTGGTTTAGGCGTGAGGTAAGCGTGGGGCTGTCTCACAACATCTGCTTCAATGAGGCGGGGTGCCGAGGCGGTTGGGAAGGCCGCCTTCATGTCTTCCAGGGCCAGGCGAGTGAGCGCCTCGTTCGACTGTGAGAGGAGATCCGCGACGTCCACCGCGATGACCCACACGACGGCCGCCCGTTCGTGCAGTTCTCGATCCGGATGCCGGATCATCCAATGAAAAGTATGACGTTCGAGCAGGACGAGCTGCGTCTGTTCTATCGGCTGATCGAAGTGCAGGCGTACGATCACCACGGGCGATTCGCTAAGGCGGCTGAGTTGCTGGAAATAGGCATAGTGGGTCACGACTCGCTCGGGCAACAGAGGCGTCAGGTGACGGCGGGGTAACGCGGCAATGTACCAGTCGGCGGTCAGCCTGGTCCGGTCGGCCAATTGGACTTGCGTGACGCGATCCCGGTCGAAGTGCAGCTGGGCCGCCGTGGTATTCAGCCTGAACTGGACGCCCATCGCCTCAAGTTGCGCCTTGAGCGGCGCGAGAAGAAACGAGTTGAGTCCCTGGGCCGGCACGATCAGTTTCGTCGCTTTGGCACCCGTCAAAAAACAGCGGCGCAGGGTCCGCATAAAGAGACCGGCCGACACCTGCGTGAGCGCGGCCCCCAGCAATAGTCTGGCGAGGCTGTTCCAAACTCCGCGCCTGGCGCTCTCGGATTGGCCGATGCTGGCCAGCCATTCGTCGGCGATGCGGAGGTCGAGATCGTTCGGCAAGGGGGGATCCTGTTCCCACGTCCGTTCCATGAAGGAAAGAAGATGCCAGCGGTCTCGCATCGACAGGCCTTGAAAGAGCGTCGTGCCGAGCAGCGTATTGAGCGGGGAGGGGAGGGGCAGGTGCAAAAACTGAGTGCGGGTGCCGGTCGACTGCAGGAATTCGAGGGGAGTATGGCGATGCTGTCGGGCCAGAGTTTCCTTGCCGAGACGGCCGAGCAAGGACCAAGTGGCATTGTGAGCTTCCAAGAGAAGCGGCGGCGGCGACTGGCAGAGGCGGCCTCCGATTGCGTCTTCCTGGTCGATCACTGTGACGGTGTGGCCGCTCGAGCCCAGATGGAGCGCCGCCGTCAGACCGGCGATCCCTCCGCCCAGGATGAGCACCGTCCCGCTCATGAAGTCGAGAAGGGCAGGCGAGACTGGAGCCATACGCCGGCGGCCACAGCCAGCCGATGACTAGGAGACAGCGTGACCCGCTCACCCAGCACGCGGTACTCGGACTCTTCGATGCGGTGCAAAATACGGCTGTAGACGCCGCGCATGATCTCCGCCACCGTCAGGGCTCGGCGTTCCGCGGGCGGTAGTGATTCCAGCGCCCGCGCGGCTTTTGCGTAGAATTCCTGCGCACGGCCGACCTCGAACCGCATGAGCTCGGTGAATGCCGGACTGTACCGCCGGCGCATGAGATCGTCTTCCCGGTACGTGAAGCGCGCGAAATCTTCTTCCGGCACATAGACGCGGCCGCATTCGGCGTCGTTGCCGAGGTCGCGAAGAATGTTCGTCAGTTGAAAGGCCATGCCGAGATTGACGGCGTAATCTTGAGCGCGCGGGGACGTGGTGCCGAACACGTGGAGACAAATTAGGCCCACGACGGACGCCACGCGATAGCAATAGAGCGAGAGCTGATCGAAGGTGGCGTAACGCGTCGTCGTGAGATCCATTTCGACGCCCTTGATGAGTTCCTCGAAGTACACCTGTGGAATCGACAGCTCACGGATGTGCCGAGCGAGGCTGATCGTGACGGGCAAGGTCGGCGTGCCGTCATAGGCTGCGGTCAACTCCCGTCGCCAGCGTGCCAGCTCTTCTTGAGGATGACTTCCCGGAGGCGGCTCGTCGACGGCATTGTCCACCTCCTTACAGAAGGCATAGACCGTATACATCGCGTCTCGGCGTGCCTTAGGCAGAAAAAGAAAGGAGTAGTAAAAGTTGCTCCCGCTCTTTTTGGTGAGGGTGGTGCAGTAGGCTTGGGCGTCAGTGAGTGTCATCGTGGCCATGCCGTGCGCTGATCGAGTCGTTCCACTGCGGGCGGAAGATGATGGCCAAAGTGGGCCGGGTGGAAGATGGCTGCCAATTGTTCCAGCCCGTCAATCAAGCGTGGACCCGGACGGCTGAAGTACGCCAGGGCATCGACGAGAAACACCGCTCCTGTCCGAACGGCGGGCAGACTTTTCCACTGCGGCTGTTCCGTGAGAGTGGTGAGTTCGGCTCTCGTTCGCTCCACAGTAAACCCGCAGGGCATGAGGACGATTACGTCCGGGGATGCGGCGGAGAGCGTATCCCAATTCACTTTTCGAGAAGCCGTGCCGGCAGTTGTCAAGACATCAAGTCCTCCTGCGGCTGCCACCATGTCAGGGACCCAATGGCCCGCAGTATAGAGTGGCGCGAGCCATTCGAGGCAGGCGACTTTAGGGCGTATGTGGTCGGAGGCTACCTTGGCGCGAACGGCGTTCATCCTCGTGCGCAGCTCGGTGGAAAATTGTTTTCCGGCTCCGTCCTCTCCCAGGGCTGCGCCGAGCGTTTCGATGTCGCGAAGAATGTCTTCCAGTCGCCGTGGGTTGAGGGTGACCATGCGGGGCGCCGGCGAGAGGCTGCGAACGACGTGATCCAGTTGCGACGGGGTGATCGCGCACACGTCGCAGAGATCTTGGGCGATGACCAGGTCCGGCCGCGCCGCCAGGAGCTGCGCTTCGTCTAACTCGTACAGGCCTGTCCCCGCCGAGAGCAGGCTGCCCACCTGTTCATCAATTTGGGTACTCGAGAGGCGGTGGCTCTCAATGCGCGGGCGCACCATGACGGGAATCCCTGCGAGGCTCGGTGGATAGTCACATTCATGGCTAATGCCGACCAAGTCTCCTTGACGTCCCAACGCCGCGACGACTTCTGTGGCTCCCGGCACCAGTGAACAAATCCTCATGCGCATCCTTGAGCCGTTCCCCACAGACGTGCTTCTAGCTCGGAGAGTCGGGTTTCTGTAAGCGAATGGGTGATGCTGTCGGCCTCGCCAAGATCTTGCATCGCATGCGTGTTGGCGACAGCCAAGACTTTCATGCCGGCCGCGCGCGCGCCTCTGATCCCGGGCAGGGAATCTTCAATGACCAGGCAATCCCCGGGGGTCAGCGCCAGGCGCTCGGATTGTTGATTCAAGCCCGCCAAGGCGTGGAGAAAAGGATCCGGAGCCGGCTTGCCGCGGGTGACATCTTCCGCACTGGTTATGTGTCGAAAAGCCTTACGGAGCCCCGCTT
This sequence comes from Nitrospira sp., assembly GCA_040006855.1. Taxonomy (GTDB): domain Bacteria; phylum Nitrospirota; class Nitrospiria; order Nitrospirales; family Nitrospiraceae; genus Nitrospira_A. The sequence goes on along the minus strand of JBDTWG010000002.1, from coordinate 8,363 downwards.
CCTCCAGAATCAATTCAATTTCGTTCCGCAGAGCGCCCGAGGCAATGGCGAGTGGATACCGGTCTGCGGCATCGCGGACAAGTTCGCGCACCCCGGGAAAGATTGCCAGATGTTGTTTGACGGCAGTCAGGTAAGCCAACGCTTTGTGGCGCATCAACTCGGTGAGTACCGCCGGGGTCACCTGGCGATGGTGCTGGTGCAAGGCCGCCATGAAACATCCGCGGTCATCGAAACCAAGATAGTCGGTGTAATATTCCGTCTCTGTGAGGGTGATCTCGATACCGGCCAAGACCTGTTGCAAGGCGGTGAAGTGGAGGGGTTCGGTATCGGCGATGACCCCGTCGAAATCAAAAATAACGGCGCGTAATTCGCTCATGGTCGTGACTGGTTCATCCTTAGGCGTAGATTGCCGAATATCGATCGGTCGAGTGTGCGGGCGCGGCATTATAGCAAGGGAGTGCCGACGAAAAAAAGACGACGGCCCATTCCGGGGAGAACGGGCCGTCGCAGGTGGGATCAGACGCCAATGATCCGTTACCGTTTGAGCCTCAAACCTCGTTCCGGAATCCACCCCTTCCGGCCGTCCTCGGTGCGTACCGCATAGACCCAGCCGCTTTGCTGGTAGTCCCCATCCAACACGGTAAGCGCGGCGCTGGCTTGCACCGTGGTGCTGGTTTTCCTGCCTGCTGCATCGAGGAACAGTGGCACAGGTGAGTTGGGCCGGCTGGGATTCGGGATGACCGTCACCCGTTGGCCTTCTGAAAACAGTGGGCCGGCGACAGTGGTCACGGCAGGGGAGGATTTCGGTGCCGGTGCGGCAGGGGCTGCAATGACCGGCGGTGCAGGGGCTGGGGCCGCCGGCGACGAGGAACCTCTATCAATCAACTCAGGTGGAGTGATCGTGGGATCTTGTGCTTGTCCGCTGTTCGGTAGCGTACGGGGTGCGGGTTGGGTGGTTTCCACGCGTTCCTCAAGGTAGGGCTCGATGAGTTGCATGGCCCCATCCGGGTCCATGGCCACATAGCCGATCCCTCCCACTACCAGGAGCAGGAGGATCCAGAGGAGAGGCCGGTTTCCAGACCGCTTGGGGGCGTTCATCGGAGGCGCGGGGGGCGGCACGGGTTCATCCAAGTCTTCCTCGGAGAACTCAAGGTCCGGTTCGGGCTGACGTGCAAACAAGAGATGCCAGTTCGTCCACTCACTGCTGAGCGCGGAAACGCCCGTAGATGAAAACATTGGTGGACCTCCTCCTTCGAACCATGTCATGGACTGGGTGATTCTTTAGGTACTTATCACTGACCCTCCAGCCTGTCAATTTTGTTGCCTAAAGCAACGGGTGGCTCAAGCGTGCCAGAAGGAGGTTTCGATCCGTCTCAGCGATCAAGAAATTGACGGTGAGAAAATTTTTGAACCGGAGTGTGTCCCGGCGGCCACGTGAGGGCGCCCGTTAGTCATCATGATGCATGCAAGGGCTTGCAAGTTCGAACATCCTCGTTGCAGAATCGATCACGCACCCTGATGCGCGGAGTCTCATGAAGTCCTATCGCGAAGAATTGTGGTTCGAGACACAGACGAGACGCGCCTATCTCAACATTACGGCGCAGGTGGATGCCGCAGTGCGGAAAAGCGGCGTGCGAGAAGGCATGGTTCTCGTGAATGCCATGCACATTACCGCCAGTGTGTATATCAACGATGACGAGGCAGGATTGCTCCACGACTACGAGACCGTTCTTGAACGGTTGGCTCCACAACACGCGACGTATCGCCACAATGACACCGGCGAAGATAACGGCGACGCGCACATCAAGCGGCAACTCATGGGACGAGAGGTGGTCGTTGCGATTACGGATGGAAAATTGGATTTCGGACCGTGGGAACAAATTTTTTACGGTGAGTTTGATGGGCGGCGACGCAAGCGCGTGCTGGTCAAGGTCATCGGCGAATGACTGATCGGCTGATGCCTCAATCCCGTCTCGGATGACTCGTGGGTATTCTCGACGAAGAACCGCAACACGCTTGCTACGTTCTGGAAAGTTTGGCAACATGGACAACAGGATGAACAGATATCTTTCAGAACGAATTCGTATCGACGTGGGAGGCCGGCCATGTTGAGTTGGTCGCGACCGGATCCGTTGACGCGGGATTTAATTCATTTGATCAATGCGCGTCGTCATGATCACGGCGACACCGATGCCGCGATCGATACATTGCAGGCCTTTATTGAACAGGGACGCGAGCAGGATCTCCTGACGGTCCTCGCCGCTCTCGACGAGGAAATGGCAGAGTGGATGTTCGATTTGGTGGCGGAAGCCTCGTGTGCCGTCATTATGGATGGGCCGGACGATGAGAAGAACGCCTATGCGCTTATGGCTGCCTTGGAGTTGCCGCTTCAAGCGAATTTGAGTCAGCCGCTGGGGTTGAAGATTGATCCTGTGGCGACCGCCGATCTCCTCCATCGGCATTTGCAATTGCCGGCCGGGGTTGTCGTACGAGTCGAGCCCCGCCTTCTGACCGATGCAACATTGGAAGGATTAACGTTACAAACGTTGAACGAGCATTTGGCGAGCATTGCGGACTCGCAACGCACTCAGGCGATCGCGTCTCGTCTCTATCCTCCGGTGGAAAACACGGCCTTTCTCTTCTTTCAGCTCATCGGCATGCCCGATCCTGGATTACCGGACTCTCTGGAGGAGCCGGAGCGTCGGGCTTTGCTCGAAGGGCTGCTGGCTCAATGTGCCGAGTTGGCTCTCGCACCGGATACTTTGGAGGTGCCGGTCTATGCGTCGTATGCCCTGTTCGACGCACAGAATGCGGTTCGACTTCACCGGTTGGCCGACGAAACTGCCGCGGTGTGGCGCGACCTCGACCCCATGGTGCGAGCACGCACCATTGCCCATTTGCACACCCAATGTGGAAATGGGGTCTATATGCCGGTCTGGACGGATCTCTTCGATCCGGAATTGCCCGAGGACCATGGCCCGGTATGGACATCGCCGGATGTGTGGGTGTTCACGGCCGACCTTCCCATCGAGTGGCCGGGCGAAATGCTCACGAATCGCCTGCTGGCCGAGGGCTGCACGCGATTCGAGAACCACATCGTCGAAGCACCGGAGAACTAGCGGGCTGAGGACATACACCGGGAACGGTTTCCGGACGGGGCGAGGCTCACGATTCGCGATTGTCGGACGAGACCCGCGGGCTGCTCCACCCTCCCCCTAAAGCGGACGACATCGATTCCATATCACGTAGGAGCTGCTTGGCTGACCCATCGCGATTCGGTGCCATCGTTGTTGTCACGGTGCTCAGCTGTGTGGTGTTGGGCGCGGTTTGGGGTTTTGTGATCTATGTGATGCCTCAGAGTGACAGCCTGCCGCAGCGACCCGCGCAATCTCTTCCAACTCCATCATCCCCACCGTCCCCATTACCAGCTTTGAGCCTCGATATTCCGACGACGCCCGACCATTCCGCTCCGCCGGTGCTGGTGAAGGAGGTGCCCGCTGCCGAGGCGGCGCCGCTGGAACGGCCCGCATCTGAGGGCGTGCGACTTCCATTCGGGATGGATGTGAAATGCGCGATGGAAATGGATAGCCTGTGTCCCGAGGACGAGGTAAACCGGGGATTGTGCATGCAACGCAAAGCGGCGCAACTGTCCATTCCCTGTCGTCCGATACTGCGTGAGCGGCTCGTGAGAATGAAAGAGAGTATGCAACAGATGCGGGTGGCATGCGAGGCAGACCGTCGACAGTATTGTCGCGGCGAGGCGTTACGCGGAGGGGCGATCGTTCAGTGTTTGGAAGCCCATGCGCAGGAAGTGTCGGATCAATGTTTTCAATTCCTACCCAAACGCGGCCGGCTGCTGAACTAGCCCGAACTATTCATGAATGCCTGCTATGTCGTCGATCTTCTCGTCCGGCGGGGTTCTTCTCGTTCGGCCTCCTCGACTGACTGTACGTACTCATACGTGGGCTTTACGTGTGAGAAGCCTCGGCGGACTGTGGTCTCGAGACGGCATTCATGAATAGTCTGGACTAGCAGACTTTCAGCCTCCTGCGAAGGAGACGCGGGGGCGTTTCCTCAGGTCCTGCACGAGGAATCGCATCGTGATGCCTGCCACTTCCACCACGTCTGCATGCCGGAGGGTGTGCTCTCCCTGAACCGGCCGTCCGTTGGCGAGGATGCGTTTGCCGCTCTCGGTCGAGCTCACCACATAGCCGTCTCCTCGTCGACTGATCACCGCTGCGGTTTTCGGGGCAAACCAGCCGGTGAGGGTGATTACCGCGTCGTCCTGCGCCCCGATGAGCGAGACATGCTTGGTCAGGCGATACTGAGGCTGACTCGTCTTACCCGATAGGATCTCTACCAGACCGACCTGTTGCTCAGGCGCCCCGCATTCTCCGGCACGTAGATCTGACACCATCACGGTGTTGTCGGTAACCTGGATCTCGCGTGCAGGCGGGGCGGTTGTCGGCGTCAGTTGCTGTCCTCGAAAAATCAGACGGTGTGCGCCGATGCGAATGCTGTCGGTATCTTGGAGTTGTCGCCGGTCGATTTTCTGCTCATTGATGAACGTCCCGTTGGTGCTATGGAGATCTTCCAAAAACAGGACTTTCTGTACCTGGGAAATGCGCGCATGGTGCCCCGAGACGGCGACGTCTTCCAGGCACAGGTCGTTATCGCTCTTTCGGCCGATCGTGAAGGGCGTATGGGAGACCTCGATCTCTTTGGTTCCGCCTTGCGGTGCTTTGACGAGGAGCGTGGTCGATGGGGATTGGTTCTCGTACATGATCGTTCCTTAGTATGAGTCGGTTGAAGGCGCAGAGAAGAGATGGGCGCGAAGCCGATTCCACAGTCCTGGCTTGTTCTGGTTCAGCATCGCGACGATGACGGTCGTATTGTCGGTTCCACCGGCGGCATTTGAGAGGGCGATGAGGCGATCAGAGACGCTCTGCGGGTCTGGCGAGGCATGCATGGCGCGAAAGATGGTGTCTGCCGATACTCCGGCGGTCAGACCATCGGAGCAGAGCAGCAAGACATCGCCGTCCAAGACGGGAAGTTCTGCCAATTCGACCTCGACGGTGGCGTGGACGCCGACGGCGTGGGTCAACACATGTCTGTGGGACATGTGTTCGGCATCGTCGGCGGCCAAGAGCCCGGACTGCACTTGTGCCTGTACCAACGAATGGTCGGTGGTCAGTGGGTGGAGCAGGTTGCCGCGCCCCAGGTAGAGGCGACTGTCGCCGACGTGGGCGATCGACAGGACAGGCCCGACGAGCCAGGCAGCCACCACCGTGGTGCCCATTCCGCTGTATTCGGCGTGACGTGCGGCCTCTTGATGTACGGTGTGATTGGCCAGTCGAATGGCACTGGCCAAGCGGTTGGTCGCGGTCGAAAATTCAGGACGCGCCACGCCTATCAGTGGGAGCGAAGGATCGGCGGCGGCATTCGCGAGGTGACGGGGAATGATCTCAATCGCGCGGCTGCTGGCGACTTCACCCGCCCGGTGGCCTCCCATCCCGTCGCACACGATGAGCAGACCACTGGAGGGATCGGCGTGAAAGCGGTCTTCATTGTGGTGGCGGGTGAGGCCGACATCTGATGACGCCCCATGTGTGAGCAGCAAAGAGTGCATGGCCGGTTCTATCTTGGCATCACCTGAAAGATGTCACGGAGGTCTTGGGCCATGTCGCTGGCGTGTCGGTATCGGTTGGGTATCTCTTTTTGTAGCGCTCTATCCAGAATAGATTGGACCCGCGTCGGCAGATCACGGCGATATTTGAGCAATGGAGGATGCGGAGCCTTCGCGATACGCGTCACAAGTGCCGCCATGTTTTCGGCATCAAACGGGCGTTCGCCGCTCAGGAGTTCGAACAGCACCACACCCAGGGAGAACACATCGGATCGGCCATCCACATCTTTGCCGGTCGCCTGCTCCGGCGACATGTACCGGGGGGTGCCAAGAATCATACGTGTCTGGGTCTTCGAGGCGCTGGCCATCTTGGCGATACCGAAATCCATCACCTTCACCAGTCGCTGTTTCAGAATCATGATGTTGGCGGGCTTCACGTCGCGGTGGACCACTCCTTGGCTGTGCGCGTAATCGAGAGCCTCCGCAACAGTGGCCACGATCTGCAGGGATTGTTTCGCGGGGAGGATCGTCGACTTCTGGCAGTAGCAGCTGAGCAGCGTGCCTTCGAGATATTCCATGGCAATGTAGGCCAGGCCGTCCTGCTCCCCGGCATCGTAGACCGTCACAATGTTGGGGTGGGACAGCCGTCCGGTCGATTCCGCTTCGCGAAAGAATCGATCGCGGAATTCCTTGAGATCCTCTTCATTGTCGATTTCGTCCAGCCGCATGGTTTTGATGGCGACGAAGCGTTGGATCGTCGGGTCCTTGCCCAGGTACACAACACCCATCGCCCCGCGGCCGAGTTCCTTGACGACGTGATACCGCCCCAGCGCGGCCGGCATGCCGGCGCGGGCAACCAGGGGTGTGGCTGAGCGAGCCGGAGTAGCGGACCCTGAATCGGAGTTGCTAAGGGCTTCCGTTACTGTCGATTCCTCTGCTTCTTTTTCCACGAGGCGACGACGCGGACGTCCGGCGAGCGCGTGAGTCAACGCGTCGACATGGCGAACCCAGGCGAACGTCAACCAGGTGGCCGAGCCGATGAGGCCGCCGGTGATAAGCCAATTGTAGAGTGGTTGTTTGGGAGGACCGAGCACCGGAATTCCATGGGCGTCATAGGCTCGAGAGGCAACGAGAACGATCAGGAGGAATGCGGCCGGAAAAAGAATGGAGCGGACGAAGGTTTGCCCTTTGCCGTTGTCGGCGAGGTCCCGCCTCGCCCGCGCGGCGGCGAGCCAGATCATGAGCAGGCACAGGCCGTCCGCGATCAGGCGGACGGCCTGTGCGGCATTCATGGCCAATGGCCGGACGAACGTGTGTGCGAACAGTGGGAGGGTGGCCAGATATGGCCCTACCACGATGGCGAGGATGATGACGATCAGGTACGGGCCGATCCAGCCCCAAGATGTTGTCATGTCAGTGATTCGTGCGGTTGTGTCTCAGTGTAACGGATGGTCCGGGGGTGTCAACGAAACGAAGGAATGGCGCACCGCTCGCGCAGGTCGACACAGCGTCTCGAAATCTGGTGAGGCGTGAGAGGGAGGCGCAGGCTGCGATCAGGCCGCGGTCGCGGCTTTTCTGAGAGGATCAAGCAGTTTCTCGGAGACCTTCAACTGGCCTCGCCCGATGCCGACTTCGATGTCGGGCTTGGTGATACCGTGGAAATCGCTTCCGCCGGTCACGAGGAGGTCGCATTGTTTCGCAAGGTCCAGGTATTCAGTGGTTTGGCTGGGAGTGTGCGTGCTGTAGTGGACTTCAATCCCACCCATTCCGGCTTCCTTCAGCTGGCGAAGCAGAGTGCGCAGCCCCTCGGCGGATGTCCTGACCCAGGTCGGATGGGCGAGGACCGGCACGCCCCCCGCTTCGCGAATCCACCGTACTGCCTCAATCGGATCGGGGAGCTCGCGATCAACGAAGGCGGGACGACCGTTGGCCAAGTATCGATCGAAGGCTTCCTTCGCCGAGGTGACGAACTTTTTCTCCATCAACAGTCGCGCGATGTGGGGGCGGCCGACGGATTCCGTGCCGGCCAATGCACGCACTTCGTCGTAGGTGATAGGGATACCCAGTTCATTGAGGCGCTGGACAATTTTTGGATTCCGGGTATGGCGGCTCTCCCGCAAACTGACCAGACGTTTTGCCAACAGCGGATCGGTCCAGTTCAAGAAGTAGCCCAGGATATGTAGTTCACTGTCACCCTGTCGCGAACTGATTTCGACGCCGGGGATGGCTTCAATCCCAAGCTCCGCGCCGATTGCGATGGCTTCCGGAACTCCGTCGACAATGTCGTGATCAGTGATCGCCAAGGCCGTGACGCCGACTTGCTTCGCGAAGGTCATCACCTCGCGGGTGGAAAAACTGCCGTCCGAATGGGTGGTGTGGAGGTGCAGATCAATACGACTCATGGTGATATCTCACGCCCCGCTTTCTGCGCGACCAAACGCGCGGTATAGGACGGTCCATTGCCATGGCCTCCGTCATGCTCCCCCTCGTCGTAGTGGAGTACTCGCAAAGGTGAGGTCAAACGGAGCAATTCGTTGTGGGCCAGGCAAAATTCCCATCGGCGCGGATGCTGATGGTGGAAGTAGTTATCGATGGTAAATGTTTCGTAGAGCAGAACCCCATTCGGTTTCAGTGCGTCCATCAGTGCAGGGAACAGCGGACGATGCAAATAGAAGAATACGATAATAGCCTCGTAACAGTCTTGTCCTAAGCTGGGTGGCCGGTCCGCGGTCGGTTC
>JBDTWG010000001.1:0-31600 GCA_040006855.1 Nitrospira sp. | reverse complement strand
TATTCAGAGCATGGTTCAATCCGCGACCCATTGGTCCGGCAGCACAGTCTAAGAAAGACACCGCATTCAGGGGGAGCCGGAATCGGCCAGCGGGTTAAAGATCCACACCACGTGTTGGATGGCACTGAACTACATCGGCCTGCTCCTGTGGATTTTCATCTGGATGTTCGATCTAGCCAGCGTGCGGGGGAAAAACGTGCTGCTCTGGCTGGCACCCTTTGTGCTGGCTCCACTACCCACTCTTACGCTGTTCATTCTGTTCGTGCATAGGAAAGTGAAGCTCTAGCAAGATGCGGGCCATTCTGACGCCGACACGGCGCGTGAGGTGTTCGCGGCGTATTGCGCAGCAATCGAGTTTTTCCGCAGCCTGCTAGTGCCGCATAACGGCTCGCCGCTAAGCTGGGGCCGCGCGTGCTGCTACAACGCCAACTGTTGGCGAAGCCATCCGAATACCTGGGGCCGTCAGCTTCAGCGGTTGTTATCCGGCAGGCCTGCGACACCACTAAAGCTCCATTCCGTCGCACTCCTTCAGCGCCTTGCCGAAGCGGGATGGAAACGCCCGCTGATTCAGCGCCGACACTTCGGCCTCTCGACCTTGGGAAAATGCGCGAGCAGCATCCTTCTCCCACCCATCACGTTTGTCCTATATGCATGCACAGAGGCGAACTACCTCTGCCTCGCTCGGGTTGGAACTGGTACCGAGCGTGAACTTGGGTATAGGTTCGTTGCATCCAACCACGAACGGTTCACCGGCAACCGGCGGTTGGGCGGCAAGCGAAGCTTGCGCGGCAAAGAGCCCCAGATACACGGCGCGTGTAAGGAAGATCGTTGTCGAACTGTTTGCGATAGAGATCAGAGGGCCCAAGCGAGGAAGCTAGGCTCGTAGGAGGAAGACGGGCATCGAGATGAGGAGGGAAACGGCAAAGATACCAATGAAGAAGAAGGCAACGCCCCCGATCACGCCTGGCGAGATGCCCGAGAAGAACACGAGGTAGCCGAAGGTCGCCATGAAGACAAAGATGGTCGCTTTGCTCGCGCTCGATGCTGCCGCGTCATAGTTGGGATGTGCCGCTATTTCGTTGAGGTTCGCCATTCTCCCTCCTGCCGCATAACTATGTAATTATCTGGTTCCGTATAAGATGCCAATGGCCTTGCAATGCTCGATGAGACCCCGCATAAATTGATTGTACGGTGTTGCAATCGACACCTTACATCTCCGGATGCTTGTTCGATCGTCCGCCCGAACCTTCAACAAGACAGACTCGCTTCGCTCCGGCCCTCGCTCAGCTCCGCATGCTGCGTCACGGGCTTCCGTAACATCCACAAGAGCCACAGGCCGGGCAGGGCGGCAATGAACGTGACGAAGAAGAACGGCCCCCACCCTGCCATTCCAACCAGCTTGGCGGCAGGCCAGCCCAGGAAGACACGCCCAAGGGCTTCAACCGAAGAGAGCAAGGCAAACTGGGTGGCAGTGTAGCGGTGATTACAGAGCGACATGACCAACGCCACGAAGGCTGCCGTGCCCATGCCGCCCGTGAGATTTTCGAATCCGACGGCGAACGCCATAACGGCGTAACTCTTCCCCGCCCAAGCCAGCCATAAGAACGACAGATTCGACAGCGCCTGCAAGACTCCGAATACCAACAACGAACGGAAGAGCCCCAATTGCGGCATCAGGCCGCCCCCGATGAAAGCGCCGAGAATGGTCGCGCCGATGCCGAACGCCCGGACCAAGCCGATGTCTTCCGACGAAAATTCCATCCCGCGCAGCAAGAATGAGGTCGTCAGCGCGCCGGCGAAGGCATCGCCCAGTTTGTAGAGGACGATCAATCCCAGCAGCGCCCCAGCCATGGGACGCGACAAAAATTCAGACAGAGGCCCCCACACCGCCTCCTTCATCGATTGCGGCGCGGCCCGCGCTGCCTCCGGTTCGGGAATCATCAAGATCGTGACAATCCCTAACAGCATCAACCCGGCCATGCAGAGATAGGCCGAGGACCACCCCAGGCGCGCCGCCACGATCAACGCCAGCGAACCGGAGGCAATCATTGCGATGCGATAACCCATCACCCAGGTGGCAGCCCCCAATCCCCGCTCATCCGGTTTCAGCAAATCAGTCCGATACGCGTCGAAGACAATATCCTGCGAGGCGGAGAGAAAGGCCACTCCCAACGCCAGCGCCGCAAAGATCTGGGCTCCCGCGCTAGGACCGATGAACGCCATCAAGGTGAGGGCCAGCGCGAGACCCGTCTGCGTGACGATCATCCACCCACGACGGTGACCGAGCCAGGGCGGGACGATCCGGTCCATCACCGGCGCCCAGAGAAATTTCAAGGTATAGGGAAGCCCGACATAGGCGAAGAGCCCGATGGTCGTGAGATCCAGCCCGGCCTCCGTCAGCCAGGCTTGCAGAGTTCCGCCCGTGAGAGCCAGCGGCAACCCGGAGGCAAACCCCAAGGGCAGCATGATGCCGAGTCGCGGAGTCAGGACGGCGCGCAAGGTAGCTTTATTCATCAGATTGACAGAGGCTGGAGGATCACGAGGTGCAGCATACCACTGCCGCGCTGCTCCTGCGCATCAGAATCGTGAATCAGGTGGCCGGAAAATTAGGAGGCAGGATCCGTCCGGAGATATATGAACCAATAGACCCACGCCACCAGCAGCGTCCCGCCGATGATGTTGCCGATGGTCACCAACAGGAGGTTGCTCACGGCTCCCACGATCGACAACGGATCTGGTCCACCGCTCGCCAATACAATTCCCAGCGGCAGAAAAAACATGTTGGCCACAGAATGCTCGAAGCCACAGGCGACGAACGCCGTGATCGGGAAAAGAATGGCGAGAATTTTGTCCGCCACGCTCCGCGCCCCCATACACAACCACACCGCGAGACAGACCAGCACATTGCATAAGATGCCGCGGGCGAACGCCGAAACCGGATCAAGCGCGATCTTGCTGCGCGCGATCTGGACCATCGTCTCCCCGACGGCCCCGTCTCCGAGCGTGTGCACGCCCGCCAACAAGACGAGTACGGCCGTTCCGCCTGCCCCCAGCAGGTTGCCGAGATAGACCCAGATCCAATTCCTGACCACTTGGCGGGTCTGGACACAGCCGACGGCCCAAGCCATCGCTATGAGGTTATTCCCGGTAAAGAGTTCAGCGCCCCCGATGACCACCAGCACCAGCCCCAGGCTGAACGTCATACCGCCGGCCACGCGTAGCAATCCGAACGGGAGCGGCGGTCCGTTCTTCCCCGTCGTCATCGTGACGATGTAAAAGAGCGCGCCCAGCGAAATGAACGCGCCCGCCAGGACGGCCAGGGCGATCATCGTGGACACAGGCGTGGTCACCTTCGCCAGCCCTACTTTGCAGACACGCGCCGCGATCTCAGGCGGCGGGTACGCATCGGACACAGCACCGGTTGTGGAGGTGGAGGGCTCTGCTGTCATGTGATCAGCATCACATGCATCGGCGCGCGGGGAGTTCCGCTCGACAAAACTTTCTCAATCCGCACCGTCGAGACTTTGTATTCAGGACATTTGGAACTCTCGTCGGCACTGGAGGACAGCAAATGGTTCAGGTCCGTGTCGGGGAAATGAAAACTCGTGAACAGTTCACCTGGCTGCACCCGCTCGCTGACTATGACGGGCAATCTGGCTTCACCGCGCGCACTGACGAGCCGGACCATTTCGCCGTCATGGATCCCCAACCGTGCCGCATCGACGGCATGCATTTCGAGCACGTCGGTATCGACCACCTGCATGATCCCCGTCCGCCTCGTCTGCGCGCCGCAGTTGTAGTGCTGCAGAATACGGCCGGTGATGAGCACGAGTGGATAGGCCTCGCTCGGCGACTCGCCGGGCGGCAGATGGTCAACCGGCACAAAATGCGCCTTGCCTTTAGGAAACGAATGCTCATGCATCAACGAGGTGCCCGGATGCTCCTTCGAAGGAACCGGCCATTGCAACCCCTCCGGCGCCTCCAGCCGATCGAAGGACACTCCGGCAAACATCGGCGCCAGCTGCGCGATCTCATCCATAATGGCAGAGGGGTGCCCGTACGACATGGGATAGCCCATCCGCGTGGACACTTCACAGACCACTTGCCAATCCGGCAGGACCCCATTCGGAGGCTCGACGGCTTTCCGGATGCGCTGGATGCGCCGCTCCAAATTGGTGAAGGTCCCGTCCTTTTCCAGAAATGATGCCCCTGGAATGACCAGATGCGCCATCTTGGCTGTCTCGCTGAGAAACAAATCCTGCACGATGAGGAACTCCAGATTCTTCAGCGCCGCATGGACCTTGTTCAGATTGGGGTCCGTCTGGGCCACGTCGTACCCGATGATCCAGAGACTCTTCAACGTCCCGGCCAAGGCGGCATCCCACATATCGGGCGTTTTCATCCCGCGCGCCGTAGGCAGCGGACGACCTGTCATGGCCAGGTGCGCGGCAGCGAGCTCAGGGTTATCGAAGGATTGATAACCGGCAAAAAACGTCGGTAGGCAGCCGACATCGGAGGCCCCCTGCACATTATTCTGGCCGCGCAACGGATTGATCCCGGTGCCCGGCTTTCCGATATTGCCGGTGGCCAATGCGAGATTTACCAGCGCCATCACCCCATGGCTTCCCCATCGATGTTCAGTCACCCCCAGACCATGCAGAGCCATCGACCCGCCGCTCTTGGCATACAAACGCGCCGCCTCAGTGATCAGATGGGCCGGCACTCCTGTGAGTCGCGAGGTCTGGTCGGGCGTGCAGTCCTCCACCGTTTTTAACCAATCCTCGAACCCCTCGGTCCGTGCACGCACAAAATCCTGATCGACCAGCCCTTCCTTCGCGATCACATGGCCAAGCCCGTTTAACAGCGCCACATTGGTGCCAGGATGCAGTTGGAGGTGCAGATCCGCCAAGCGGGCCAGTTCGGTGCGCCGGGGGTCGATTACGATGAGCGGGACGCCACGCCGCACCGCCTGCTTGATACGCGCGCCAACCACCGGGTGCGATTCGGTGGGGTTCGCCCCGACCACCAGGATCAGCTTCGCCAGGTCCAGGTCATGAATGGAATTGGTCGCAGCCGACGCCCCAATTGTTTCCATCATCCCTGTCACGGTCGCGCTGTGACAGACACGTGCGCAGTTGTCGATATGGTTGCTGCCGATGACGCAGCGCATGAATTTCCCGAACAGGTAGTTTTCTTCGTTCGTCCCGCGGCTCGATGAAATCGTCGCCAACGCGTCCGGCCCATCAGTCTGCTTGATTCGCAACCATTCTTGCGCAATCCGGTCCAGCGCGGCAGCCCAGGAAATTTCGACCCAGTCGTTCCCCTGACGGAGCAGGGGCGCACGCAACCGGTCCGGCGCATCGTTGTAGGTCCAGCCGAATCGTCCCTTCATGCAGGCATGGCCTACATTCGAAGGGCCGTCATCCGCCGGCATCATGCGCACGACCTTGCCGTCGCGCACCCCGGCCTCGAAGGTGCACCCGACGCCGCAATAGGCGCAGGTCGTGCGAACAGTCTGCTCAGGGGGTCCCTGCTCGATGACGGTCTTTTCCATCAGCGCGCCGGTCGGACATTCTTTCACGCAGGCTCCGCAGGACACGCAGTTGGAAGAGGCAAACCCGGCCGCTTCACAGGACAATGCCGCAGCGCCCGCCACTGGTCGCGCCGAAAATCCCCTATTGAGCATCGTCAACGCATGGGTGCCTTGGATTTCATCACAGGCCCGGACGCAACGCGCGCAGGAAATACAGGCCGCATTGTCGAAGGCAAAAAATGGGTTGGAGCGATCGACGACATTCAGTCTCTGGGAGGGCTGCGGATACCGCACCTGCCTGAGCCCCAGCGTCTTGGCCAACCGCTGCAACACTTCCGGCGCTCGGTCCACATGCGGTTGTTCTGATAAATACAGTTCGACGATATTCCGCCTGAGCCGATGCAGTCGTTCGCTTTCCGTATGGACCACCATTCCCTCACGAATGGGCGTGGTGCAGGAAGCAGGCATCCCGCCCTGGCCCTCAACCTCGCAGAGGCAAAGCCGACAGGACCCGAAGGGCTGTAAGTGGTCCGAGGCACAGAGCCCGGGAATCGCAATATCGGCCCTCTTCGCCGCCTCGTAAATCGTATCGCCCGGCATGGCCGGCAGAACCTGATTATTGAGCGAGAATTTCATCGAATGCGCACCTCAATGGTTTCGTTAGTAAGTCGGCCATTCAGGTTCTGAGCTTGCTTCGAAACTCGGCCGGGAAATGTTCGATCGCCGTCAACACCGGGTAAGGCGCCCGACCCCCGAGTGCACACAGGCTGGCCACCTTCATCGTCTCCCCCAAATCCTCCAGTAGAAGGAGGTCATCGGCGGTACCGCTCCCGGCCTGAATCCGCTCGAGAATCTCGACGCCCCTCACGGATCCAATGCGGCAAGGGGTGCATTTCCCACAAGACTCATGGGCGGTAAAGGCCATGAAGTGGCGCGCCAGATCCACCATCTCGGTCTGGTGGTCGTACACGACGATACCGCCATGCCCCAGGACTGCACCGGCCTGCGCGAAGGCCTCGTACGAAATGGGAATGTCCAGTTGTGAGACGGGGAACAGACTCCCGAGCGGCCCGCCGACCTGCACGGCCTTGAACCGCGCTCCCGGCGCCATGCCCCCGCCGAATTGATCCAACACCCCACGCAAAGTCAGCCCGAACGGCACCTCCACCAACCCCGGCTGCTTCACCCGCCCGCCGAGTTGCAAGGCCATCGTGCCGCGTGACTGTTCGGTCCCCAGCGATGCGTGCCAGGCTCCGCCGCGGGAGAGAATGCCGGGGATCGTCGCGAAGGTCAGCACATTACTGACGATCGTCGGTCGTCCATACAAGCCGGACTCAGCCGGATAGGGTGGCTTGGCTCGTACGACTCCGCGTCGGCCTTCGATGGATTCCAGCAGGGCCGTCTCTTCGCCACAGACATAGGAGCCGGCTCCCTCCACGACCTCGATCGGGAAGAACTCCCCGTCCAATTCCAACAACTCCGCTTCATCCGCTTTGTGGATGGCGGCCCGCAACGTCGCGGCCGCTGCCGGGTACTCCTGCCGGCAATAGACATAGCCGCGATTGGCGCCGATGGCTCGGGCGCAGATCAACATGCCTTCCAGCAATCTGAACGGATCACCCTCGAGGATCATGCGATCACAATAGGTACCGGCATCACCCTCGTCGGCATTCGCCACGACATACTTCTCGTCGGCCTTCGCCTGTTGCGCCACCTTCCACTTGTTCCATACCGGAAAGGCCGCCCCACCCCGTCCTCGTAACTGCGACACCCTGAGTTCCTCGATGATGGCATCGGGGGTGGCGCGCAAGGCCATCTCCAGCCCCTGCAAGCCGCCACGCGCCTGGTATTCGTCCAACGCCAACGGCTCCGTCTCACCGAAGTTGGCAAAGGTGAAGCGCGTTTGTTGGGTCAGAAAGGGAATCGATCGCACGGAGGTGCCGCCAATTCCGGCAAGGATCGACCGCAGATCGTCCGGCGTGACGTTGAACCAGGCCAGCCGGCCATCAGGGCTGTCACGCTCCACCATCGGTTCGAGAAAAAAGGCACCGCGGGATGAGGTCCGGATGAGCTGCACCTCCGGACGCTCCGACCAGGTATCTGCCAAGAGACCAGCCCCGGCGGCTCTGGCTGATGTGTCGTTGGAAAGATAGAGTCGTAGGGCCATGCTCATGTCACCGGTAACGCCCTAACAAGGCATCGAGCTGTGACGGCAACAAACGGCCGTACAGGTCGCGGTCGACAATCATAGTGGGAGACAGGGCGCAGTTCCCCGCGCATGACATGGTGTCCAACGTAAACCGTCCGCCTGCCGCCGTCTCCCCCACATCCATGCGTAGGCTATCTTGCAGCGCTCGCAACAAACGACCGCACCCGTTCGCAAAGCAGGACTCGCCGATGCAGACACGGATCAGATGCCGACCCGGAGCAGTCACCCGCAGATCTGGATAATAGGACAGGACCCCGGCGACCTGTGCGGTCGTCACCTCCAGGATGCGGGCGATTTCAGGAACCGCTTCCAACGGCACATGGCCGAGCTTCTCCTGCAGGATCAGCAGCGCCTTGAGAATGTTGGGCGGCTCCTTCCGATCGTGTTCGAGAATCTCCTGCACCTGATCAAGCATCGGAGCGCTCGTTCCTCGCTTTCCTCTCTCGTCGTTCGTCTCTCGCATCTCGTCCCAATCCCTGAGCGCTTCAGACTCCACCTTCCAGGTCAGCCAAGACCCACATGCGCGCGCAGCTTGTTGTAGTCGAAGGCAGCCACTCCCGTCCGAAGGAGGCCCAGATCGGTTCGTTCCATTTCATCGATGAGCGCCGCAACTTGGGTGCGTCCCGCCGGGGTCGTCATTACGTGGTGAGGAGTTTCGCCGCCCAACGTCGGGGTCTCCCGGTCCGCCCATTCGAGATAGACGGTTTCGAGAAACGTGCCGACCAATAGTCGGTCCTCTTCATGTGTCACCAGCAAGGTGAGCGGCTCATCGTTGGACAGTTCATCCTGAGTCACCTGACGAGTCGGAGGCTGGGTTGATTCGCCCCGGAAGTGTAATGAGAATCCGAAGGTCGCCGCCAGGCTATGTTTGATCGCATCGAGCCGTTCCCGCGAGTCACATTCGAGGAAGAATTGTGTCGCGGTCACGGTCACTCTCGCCGTCGGAAATCCAAGCGAACCACCCTCTTTGTGCCGCTGGACATAGCGGCGAAGTTTCTTCGAGCGCACGACTTCTTCCGGCTGTGCCGGATCCTCCGTCCACCCTTCCAGCTCGCTCATGTTCCCGATGAGATGCGAAAATTCCTGATGGTCATAGAGCGCCATCACGTAGAAGTAGGGCTCTCCGGTTGTCGTTCGATACCGGATTTCATTCACGGCCTCCAGCAGCGCGGCCAGACGCATGCGCGCAAAGTTCTTCAACAACAAATGGCCGAACCGTTTGGCAAATTCCGGCCAGTCTCCGAGTTCGAATGATCCGCCGACCACTTCCATCTGACGGCGCTCTTGAGCCGTGGTCTCATACAGTGCCCGTGCATCCTCCGCCGACAGCACCAAGACCGGCCCTGCGATCACGGCCAGAGTGCTTTCAACATCGCCGGGTTCCCGAACGAGACGAGTGAACAGCACCTCACCCACCTGCTCGTCCGAATCTACACTGTCCGCCGTCACTTCATACAGCCGACCATTTCCGATCGACCGCAGGCCTCGACGCGGCGCTCCAGGCTCCTGTGGCAAGAGTTCGACCAGATCAATGTAGGAGTGCTTCAGCGGATCCAGCCAGATCCGTTCTTCTTCCGGGATGTGCTCGGTAATCACGTCGCGGAGTTGCTCGATCAGAGTCAGCTGGCCGTCCTCCGGATAGAAATCGGCGTACAGCAAAAGATCGGCCAGTTCGACTTCTTCAGGCAGAGGGGACAATGGCGCTTGGGTCCCAAGTTCGACATAGACCTGCAATGCCCGCCCGAATGCGATCCGCCGCTGGGCAGCGAAGCCTGCAGCCATCGACAGACGGTCGAGTCTCGTCAGCAAGACATCGAGGTCCTTGACGATCGGTACTGATCGTCCGGCTACTCGTTCATTCGCGAGCTTCATGGATTTCCTCCATGACCATCACTTCCGCATCCAGCCAATCCTGGAGCGCATAACCATCGCGACATCCCCGCTCCCGCCACAGCGCATAGGCCCGGTGCGAGATCTGTTCCCAGATCCCGTCCGGGAGCTCGATCGTACTCGTCCCGGACCGGCCGGCAGCTTGAGGCATCGACTTTTCGACCTGATGCTTTTTACCTGACCTTTTCATGGGAGACTCCTTATGCGAGGACGATTGGTTACGGCCCCCCCAGGGGCACCACACGTTGATAGTCCACACCGAAATCGAACTGCCGCACCGTGAGGACGGGACAGGGGGCGTGACGCAGCATGGCACCTGCGATGCTGCCGACGAGGATATGTGAGATTCCACGCCTGCCATGGGTACCCATGATCATCAAGTCATAATGATGCTGCGTGACGTACGAGGTGATCGAATCAGCCGGCACGCCTGGCTTGAGCACGTGGTCGGTTTTGACGCCGGCGGACGTCAGACAGGCGGTCAGTACGGTCAGCCGCTCTTCCAGGTATTCTCGCTGGCGTTTCCATTCCTTCGCATGGCTCAAACTAAAATCCAATCCATAGGCCACCGGCTCCATGGCATGGAGAATGGTGACCGAGGCCCCCACCTGTTTGGCAAACTGCGCGGCATATTCCAACGCATCCAGGGAACAATTGGACAGATCGATGGGGACCACAATCCGTGTGATGCTTCCGATCGCCGTAACACCCGTCTTGCCCTTGTCGGCCTTCACGGCCAAGACCGGGCAAGGCGCCATACGGACGACCCGCTCGGCGGTGCTACCGATCAAGACATGATCGAGGCCGGTCCGTCCATGCGTTCCGACCACCACCAGGTCCGCGGCCGTACTTTGGGCTACGGTCTGAACAGCCTGGCTGGGAATGCCGATCTCAATGCGCGTCGTGATGGCTTGTCCGTCCGCTTTCAGGCGGGCCTGAACTGCGTCCAACTGACGAGTCGCCTCCGTCCGTAAATGATCCAGGAACATCTTGTTGACGGTATAGTCGGGATCCATCCCTGGATAGAGCTCCAAGACTGTCATGACACACAGCTCTGCTTTCCAAGCCGCTGCCAGGGTCACGGCATAATCCATGGCGCGATCCGCACAGGCTGAAAAATCCGTCGCGAACAGAATTCGCTTGATGAGGGGTGCCATGCCTCAGACCGCCTCTACGTTCAAGAGCAGCAATTCGCCCTTCATGTTTGGATGGATGGAACAATGGAATTGATGCCGGCCCGGACGTTCCATGGTGAAACGAATCACGGCTGATTTCTTCGCATCCAAAAACAACCCACCGATGCCTTTGCCATATGAGACGATTCCATCGGATTCCACTCGCGTCTGCACGCCGTCAAACATGGTCGAGCCGAAATCATGGCGCTCCTGATCCTGGTTGGTGATGGCGATCACCGTCGCGACACCCAGCCGGAGCGGAATCTGCTTGGTGAGGAACGTAAAATCTTTGATCGTCACCTCAATGCGCTGCTCTGCTTGAGCCCCGCCCTGCGAACAAAGGGCCAGGACAAAACAAGCCGCCAGCCACAACCGTCCCCCGCTCAGCACCTTCCGCACATGCTTCACAACCATGTAGGCCTCCTGTTAGATCGTCTTATTGATTCGCCCTTTGGACCGTTTCGGCGGCAACGGAACCGTCAGAACCGGACAACCCGCCGTCCGAACCACCTTTTCCGCCGTGCTGCCGAAGAAAATCTTGTCGACTCCGCCAAGTGCGCCCCCGTAACTGCCCATCACCACCAAATCGACTCCTTCCACTCTTGCCGCGCGCGCGATTTCCTCAAATGGGCAGCCATCCGCCAGTAGTCTCCGAACCTTTACCTCTTTCGCCTCATCCCAGGCAAGTAGTTGCCGCGCATTCAGCCTGGCATGATGATGCAATTGCTTCTTCTGTTTGGTCGCCTCGGACGGAACGGCGAGCCCAAGCCGATTCAACGCATCCAAACTCTTCGTATCGACGACGTGGAGGAGCAGCACCTCGGCATGAAACAATTTTGCGAACGATAGAGCAATTCGGAAGGCCTCTTCAGAGCAGAGGGAGAAATCCACCGGTACCAGGATTTTGGTGAAGAGACGATCTGCCATGACACCTCCGATCGAAAGGAATTACCTCTACCATCCAGCAAGGCCGATGCCATGCAGAAGGGAGCCGGTAGCCTATGACTAATGGCTTGTGGAACGGAGAGATTTGTTGTCATTCCAGACATTGGCCATACGCCACATGCTCTTGGACTTCATGTAGAGGGGTGTCGTGCTACAGCCATCAGTTTCCCCCTGTAGCGGAACGCCACAGGAAACCCATGGCGTCAGGCGTCAAGGGCAGTCACCTCACAATGAACGCTCCATGACCCCTCGCGCCCGCATTTACTGATTACCACTCGCAAACAGCCATTGACCAATGTCACCTCACCCTTCACACCTTACCCCTCACAATTTTTCAAGTATGGCATTGCTCTTGCTGATCCTAGAGCTTAGGAAAGGGCATTATATGTCGCGTACGCAGGGCCTCTTGCTCGGAGCAGTACTGATTGGGATCGCGGTCGCAATCTACCTGATCTTCCTTTGTCCGACCGACTGTCACTAACGATTCTCGCGGTCAATGCTCGCACAGTCAGAGAGCAGCCCTGTGGCGGCATCAGGCGCGCGAAAGATCCCCTGGTCACAAGCTACGAAGCCACACCATGAGACCACCAACCGCTCTGCAGGTCAGAATCAGCGAAGACGGAATCTCACTCAATGGGGTTCTGGGTCTCCCCGATCAGCCTCGGGGCGTCATCGCCTTTGCCCATGGCAGCGGCAGCGGGCGCTTCAGCCCACGGAACCAATTCGTCGCCCGTCACATGGAGGCGGGAGGGTTTGCGACCTTGCTGCTGGATCTTCTCACACCGGACGAAGCGGACGACCGCCGAAAGGTGTTCGACATCGACCTCCTCGCTGACCGGCTCCTACTCGCGCAAGACTGGTTAAGCAAGCATCCTCGAACCATCGGACTACAAGTAGGTTACTTCGGCGCCAGCACAGGAGCCGGCGCGGCGCTGCAAGCGGCAGCACGGAAGCCTGAGGTGGTACGTGCAGTGGTTTCACGCGGCGGACGACCGGACCTCGCCGGGCCCTTCCTCAGTCAAGTCACGGCGCCGACTTTATTGCTCGTAGGAGGGGCCGATGGGCCGGTGATTGACATGAATCGGGAAGCGCTCGGCCTGCTGACGTGCCCGAAGCAACTCGTGATCGTTCCGGGGGCCACTCATCTGTTCGAAGAACCGGGAACCCTCGAACAGGTCGCCGACCGGGCGCTCCGCTGGTTTCAACAGTATGTCCAGCAGCAGGGTGAATGAAAGGAATACAGACCATGAACACTCTCCTGGCCGTCGATGGCTCCGACAATTCCTATGAAGCCGTGCGGGCATTGAAATACCTGCGGCGGGCGGATGAGCTCACTCTCCTCCATGTCGTTGACGCTCCTCGACCGGCCTATCCCATGATGGTGCCCGAGGTGGCCCAGGAACTGTACGCCCAATTGGAACGGAGCATGAAGGAGGACGGTGATCATTTATTGGCCCGCGTTCAGTCGCTCCTGCCTCCCCATAGCGGGCCCGTTACGAAGCGGCTTGAGGTCGGCTCACCGGCGGAAGTGATCGTCACCATGGCGGAGTCTCGCCATGTCGATCTCATCGTGATGGGAGCAAGGGGCCTGGGACCGGTCAAGGAACGGCTCTTCGGCAGTGTGTCCCATCGCGTGATGAATCTGGCTCCCTGCGCCAAGCTCATCGTGAAAGGTCCGGTCCGAGACCTGAAACAGATCTTGCTGCCGCTGCAAGGGCAGGCTGACGCCGAGACCGCATTGCGATTTCTCCAGAAACACCCGTTTGAACAGCCGATGAATGTGAGCCTGCTGACTGTCTTGCCGTTGACCCGTCCCCCATGGCCTGTGGACAACGCCGCTGCGGAAAAGCTGGAAGCGCAAGCGCTCGAACATGCCCGTGAGTTCATCGAAGACGTGGCAACGAAAATTCGCGCGCTCGGACATACAACGCGCGGTATCAGCGTCCTGGGCGTTCCAGCGACCATGATTGTGCGTGAAGCGGAGAAACTGGGGGCAGATCTGATCATGCTGGGCTCGCATGGCAGGCAAGGTCTCACCCGATTCGTCCTAGGCAGCGTCTCACATGCCGTCCTCCATCAAGCACAATGCGCGGTACTGGTGTTTGAGTGAGCAATGAGAGAGCCACGGCGTGCTGCGAGCCGACAGGGAAGGCAAAGGAAACGAGGTAGCTGCAGGACAGATGGAAACGGTTGGAAAACTTGTCACCCGGGGTCAGATTTCAGCAGGGCTGTCCGTTGAAGACACAGGGCTTGTACCGCGCAATGTCGAACTCGATATTCTCCTGATACACCCGCTCGTTTCCGTTCACGCCGTCCTGATCCGGGTCATTAAACATCGTGTGGTCCCACCAATAGAACAGCGGATAGGGCTCGGTATAGTAGACCGGGTTGCCGTAGTTACTCCGAGTATAGTCCTGCACCAGACGACCGGTGATGTAATCCACATTGCCGTCGCCCTTCAGTGAATAAAGCATGATGAACAACCGAGCCTCATGGTCGTACAGCTCGTCGAGACGACTGCTTAAATCAGGCTCGACCGGTAGGACTTCCTTCGACCAACCGGCGGAGTTCGGGAGTGCAATGCAAAGGCTGAAGAGAAAACTGGCAAGCAAGCGGTGATTCGTCATGGCGCGGTCCGACAGACTCCCTGGCTCGGGCAGATTTTTTATGGTACCACTCACCCAAAGCTCGATCAAGACAGCGCCACATCTTTTCTCTCCCATCACCTTGCCGAGCGAACGCCCCCGCTCTTATAATCTCGCACGATGTCGATCACCACGCCACGCGCGTCGCTCCATACCTTGGGCTGCCGCCTCAGTCAATCCGAAACCTCCATGTTGGCCGATAACCTCAAACGCCAAGGATACCGGCTGGTGGAGTTCGGCGAAGAAACCGACCTCTTGGTGTTGAATACCTGCTCCGTCACGGAGAACGCCGAAAAAGATTGCCGGTATGCGGTCCGCAAAACCTTGCGACATTCGCCCCATGCCTTTGTCGCGGTCACCGGTTGTTATGCCCAAACCGGAGCGACACAGCTGCAGAAGGTTCCCGGTATCGACCTGATCGTGGGCACGCAGTTCAAAATGAATCTGCCCGACTATTTGCCGGCGCCGGCCAAGCTCCACAAACAGCCGGAACCAGAACTCCGCCACAGCCGTACGATCGATCGCGAAGACTTCGTCCTGCCCGGCACGGCCTATTCGGACTCGACCCGCGCCCTGCTGAAGATTCAGGATGGCTGCGATTTTATGTGCAGCTTTTGCCTCATTCCGTTTGCCCGTGGACGCGAACGTAGTCGCACGCTCGATGATGTACTGCGAGAAGCCCGCGACCTCGCCGCCCACGGCTATCGAGAACTCGTCCTCACCGGCGTGAACATCGGCCAGTACTTCTATAAGGGAGCAGCCCTGGTCGATCTCTTGCGGGAACTCGAAGCGATTCCCGACGTCACTCGCATCAGGATATCTTCGATCGAGCCCACGACAGTACCTACAGCATTACTTGAGCTAATGGCCGCCTCGCCCAAACTGTGTCGCTACCTGCACCTTCCCCTACAAAGCGGCGACGACGGAATTTTACAGGCGATGAACCGTCGCTATGGAGTCCGGGAGTATGAGGAACTGGTCGAGCAGGCCTTGAAGTTGATGCCGAATCTCGGACTCGGGACAGATTTGATGGTCGGCTTTCCCGGTGAAGACGAACAGGCCTTTGCCAATACGGTCAGGACGGCCGAACGGCTCCCTTTCTCCTATTTCCATGTGTTCAGCTATTCATCCCGACCAGGCACCGCCGCGGCTCGCCTAGAGGACCAGATTCCGCTCCCGGTCATCCGACAACGCAGCAAGACCTTAGCAGGATTGTCCCGAATCAAGACGCTCGGCTTTTACCAGAGCCAGATCGGCCACACCGTCACGGTTCTATTTGAACAGGGTGAACGGGACGGATTTCGCAGCGGTACGACGGCCAACTTTACCCGTGTTGCGGTCCCTGCCGATGCCGTCGTCCCCGGTTCGATTCACAATGTCACTATCACGGGAATCATGGACGGGTTGGCCTATGGCCATCCGGTCGCTCCCGTCTTGGAACCAACGCGCCTCCCCATATTATGACCATGAAACAGCCAGACAAGCCCCATCAGGTCCATATAGAAACCTTCGGTTGCCAGATGAATGAGTATGACTCGGAGCTCGTCCGGTCCTTGCTCCGCAAGGCAGGGTTCGAATTTACCGATGATCGGGAACGCGCCGACGTCATGCTCATGAATACCTGCGCGATTCGAGAGAATGCCCATAACAAAGTGTACGGACACCTGGCCGAACTGAAGGCCGTTAAGGAACAACGCCCGCTCGTGGTCGGGGTGCTCGGATGCATGGCGCAAAATCTCAAGGAAGAGTTGACCGACAAACAACCGCTCGTGGATGTGCTCGTAGGCCCCGATGGATACCGGCAGTTACCGGGATTGTTGATGAGTGCCCTGAACGCCGGTGAAGAGGGACTGGCACGACGCGGACTGGCCGTCGACCTCTCGGAATATGAAACCTACGACGATATCCTTCCGGAGCGCGACAGCGGCATCAATGCCTGGATCGCCATCATGCGCGGATGCGACAACTTCTGCAGTTTCTGTGTGGTGCCGTACACGCGGGGGCGCGAGCGTTCACGCGATCCCGAAGGTGTGCTCCGCGAAGTTGAGGCCTCCGTTCAAAGTGGCCATACACAAATCACGTTGCTGGGACAAAACGTTAATTCCTACCGACACGGCGACTGGGATTTTGCCCGCTTGATCCTGGCCGTGGCGGAGGTGCCGGGAGTCCAACGAATCCGGTTTACCTCCCCACACCCGAAGGACTTTCCTGGCGCGTTGTTGGATGCCGTGGCCGGCCATCCGAACATTTGCAAGCACATCCACCTGCCCCTGCAGTCCGGCAATGACCGTATCCTCGAGCTGATGAACCGCACCTATAGCCGGAAGGACTACCTCGACCTGGCCGCGCACATTCGACGCCGACATCCAGAAATCGCCCTGACGACTGATATTATCTGCGGATTTTGCTCAGAAACCGAAGAGGAATTCCTCGACACCTATCGCGTGGTTCAGGAAGTGAATTATCACTCTGCCTATATCTTCAAATATTCCGAGCGAAAAAATACCATTGCGGCGCGCAAGTTTTCCGACGACGTACCGGAACAGGTGAAGGGTGAGCGAGTCGGTCGGCTGGTGGACTTGCAGCGGCCGATTACAGCCCGCATCAATCGGGACCTGATCGGACGAACGCTCCCGGTCATGGTCGAGAGCGATTCGAAACGATCCCCCGATCAATGGATGGGACGCACCGATACCAACATCACGGTCATCTGGAACAAGAGCGATGCCCCTGCCTCGCTCGGCGACATCCACCCCATCACCATCCTCGATGCGAGTGCCGCCGTACTCATGGGACGGCGTGATTCCACCACAGCCCTCTCGTGAATCGTTCCTGTCACCCGCACAACATGGCGCCAGGCTCGCTTCAAGACGGTCACGTCTCCCCGTGGCGCGACCACAGCAGGTCGAACAACGCATGTCGTCGAGGACATCGTTGCCCAGTCCTGAACAACCGTTGCCAATTTTTAGACGCCAATTTGGTCAGACTGACAGCCTATCCGGGAGCCTCCACGTTCACTGGCCCCTCCGTTCTCGATTTCACAAAGGGTGTCACCGCCGCCAACCATTCCAACGGAGCGACTTTTCTGTCTTGAAACATCAATAGCTTAGACATCGTCCTTCGCCACGAGCTTTCCTGCATCGTTCCTAGCAGCACCCTCATTTCTCAGCATCCAGGGGATGCCGAACATTGCTCCGCAAGTCCATGGAAACAGGGCATAGCCTTTGCTTGGTCCAGTCTCGCAATCACAAACAATTTGTTGATCAACCTCCGACCCTGCTCCTAGAGGACCGCCCATCATGAAGAAAGACATTGTTCAGAGTCGCGCAGAAGAGGCCCCGCGAGGCATGAGCTTGGAAACCATCATCGCCGTCGGCGTCTTCGGATGGATGGCCCTCGGAGTGGTGATGATGGGCCTCGGCATCTGGTAGCTGAAATTCCCTGTCACCATGCGCCTTCGTTAAGAAGCCGCGCCAGTTCAGTCCCTGCGCTCAACCAGCCGAGAAGGAAAACGCCATGCGAATTCACGGCTCCCACGATCCTCTCATCTCTCCCCTGACCTCCGGACTACTCGGGTTGACCTTGATGGGAGCCATGGCCGCAGGCTGTTCGTCGACCTCCGCCACCGTGCACCAGACAGCCGCGACGCAACCGACCGGTTCCGTCCGGCTCGAAGAAGTCGCCGATTGGGAATTTGAGGCCGCACATCCCAGCGCCATCGAGGCCGTCACTCTCGATAGCCTGCTGCGTGCCGTCATGATCTCCGACACCCGGCAGGATATGTCGAATTTGCCCGTGGATGGCAGCAAGCCGATGAGAGTATTCAGCGATGAGGACGTTCGATTTCTTGCTCCCCTGCTAGCCCAAGCGTTGTCTCAAGCGCAACCCGAATATGTGGTCGCTTTCCGTCTGTCCTCATCGGCAGGGTCAGGCTCTGAACCCACCGCGGGCACCCTTTACGTTCGGAACGATCGGCTCTATCTCACCCTGAGTGAGCACCACGGCCCGCTTGAGAAAACCGAAGCATCGTGGTTTAGCGGCGGGCGACCGGCGCGCGTCGTGACGATCGCCCCGGAATCAGCCGGGCAGATTGAGCCGGCCTTGCCCTCAATCGCCCAAGGCCGACAACATCTCAAGTCGCTTGCCATCGACTATAGGGAATTTCTATTTGCCAAGAAGCCGGAGCCGGGCTCGAAGATGACGGCGGCAATGGCCGTACCGGCGTCTCAACCGATTCAGCACCTGATACCCACGCGGGTGTTGGTCGCCGCCGCGACAGACGAACAACATTCCAAAAACTCGCCGCCGGTGGCACAACCGGTAATGGACAAACCTGCGATGCAGGCCTCACCGCTTCAGGACGAACGATTGAGCGAAACTCTGCAAGAATTGGAAGACGCACGGCAAGCGATGGCCCGGAAAGATGCCAAGATCAGCGCGCTGCGGAGAGATTTAGAGTCGATGCGCACACAGCTGGAAACGAGGGACAAGGAACTGCGGGCCGTGAAAAGCACCAAGCAGACTCAGCCGAAACAAGACAAGCGCCACAGCGCGGAACTCACCGTTCGCTGACCATTCGCCCTTCTCGCTCAACCCACATCAATCAATTCGGGCCTCAGCAACACCACATCTCGTGAGATCGGCTGCCGGAAGTTCATACGGCAATAACATCCATAGGTCACATAGGTGTCCTGCAGGCAGTAGAGCGCGATCTCTTTGCCCTGTCCATCAGCCCACATTTGCGCCACCTGGGAACCGCTCCCCGACTTGCTCTCTACGTTGAGCGCACGCGCCAGGACATCGAGCTTGACCCACCCGCGATTGTCCCAATTACTCCAGATGGCCATCGTGTCGTAGACGGGTTCTGCCCGAAACTTGGCCAGATTGATCTCCATGGTCGGCTTCACCTGGTGGATGATCGAGCGTTTCTTGATAAAGGGCAGGTCGAAATTGAGCCCATTGTGCGTGATGAACAGCGAGGGGCGCAGCTGCGCGAGGTGGGCCCAGAACCCGCGCAACAATTCCTGTTCATTCCCCCCATACCAAGAAGTCGCGCCGCGCGGGTCCAGATTGTCCGAAAATTCCAGAAGTCCGATACAGACAATCTTGCTGAAGGTTCCGTCAAAGGAAGATTTTTCGTAGAGCTCGTCATCCAGACGATGGAGCGCCTCCGCTTCCCCCACCGCAAATAAATCGCCCCCCGATTCGGCAAAGACTGCCTCTCCGGACGTAAGCTGACGCCCGGCCAAACGAGCCCATTCCTCTCTCGGGGCCTGGACCGTTTCAATATCGAGGACGACCTTCATGCGCCCTTACACCCTTCCCTGCTGAAGCGCCGCGATAATGGCCTGGTCGGCCGAAGGAAACTCGAACGCGGCCATCTCATGAGGATAGACCCATCGAAGTTCCGCACAATCCTGCGCGATCGCCTCGCCTGACTCGATCCGGCAGCGGAAGAAATGCAGTTCCACAGTTTTCTCGGGATATTCATGATGTACGATCTGGAAGGGAACAGGGACATCGATACGAACGTTCAACTCTTCCCACAATTCCCGATGCAGACATTCCTCCAACGTTTCGCCTGCTTCCCGCTTGCCCCCCGGAAACTCCCACAAACCGCCGAGATGCACACCCTGTTTTCGACGCGCAATGAGATAGCGCCCCTCGTGAATGATCAAGCCTGCCGCCACCTCGATGACCTTCATGAGGAATCGTGAACCTCGTCACTTCCTGCCCTCGAACGGGAAGGTCTTACAGAACGTTTTCATCGGACAGAGGAGACAGTAGGGATCCCGAGCCGCGCAGACCGTGGCGCCAAAATCCATGATGGCTTGATTAAAATCATATCCCTTCCCGCGGGGGATCAACGCCTCGGAGAGTTCCCACAAAGCCGCCTTCTGCGTCTTGGGATCGCCGGTTGCAATGAAAACGCGATGTAACACGCGGATCACGTTCGTGTCCAGGATGGGCGCATCCTCGTTAAACGCGAAGGAACGAATCGCCCCTGCGGTATAGCGTCCGATTCCCTTGAAGGACAACAGTTCGACAGGATCACTCGGCAGCTTGCCACCGTATCGAACCACTGTTTCACAGGCGATGCTGTGCAGCCGTTCCGGTCGGATGTTGTATCCCAGAGGGAACCAGGTTTGCTTGACCTCAGCGACCGGCGCCCCGGCGAGCTCCTCGAATGACGGATAGCGCTCCAAAAACTCATGATACTTCGGGATAACGCGATCCACCTGCGTCTGCTGCAGCATGACCTCCGACACCAAAATGTGGTAAGGGTCTGAGGTTTTCCGCCAGGGCAGGTCGCGCCCGTGCTGCTTGTACCATTTCAGCAGGCGTTGTTGAAATCGCTGTTTCTGGCCGGCCGCCAGCGAGACGGTCTGCTTGGACGGCTGTTTCTTGGGGCGCGAAGGTTTTTGAGCGCGTGACTTCGTAGGCATAACCGGTCGTGATGGGTGGCGGCATTCTAAAAGGCGGAGAGCTGAAAATCAAACGAGGCAAGAGGAGCCGCAGGGCACAGCCTCCGGTCCCTGCATCCATGGATCATTGATCGTGCCCTGTGCCCTCTCTCCGCCACCCATCATCAAGGCTCGCTGTTCTATTGCGGTGAAGGGCGGCCTTTTGTCGACCCCTTCGTCGGCGAATCCATGGTGGGATCCTGCATCTTCGGCTGGGCAGCCGCGCCGGACTTATCCGGAAGCTGCTTGTCCTGCTCGCCGACCGATAACTGTTGTGAGAGATTTCTGTCACTGAAGGCCGCCGCCTTTGTGAGCGCGGACTCCCCGCCCGCGTTGACTTGACCCGGATCATTGGCAAGGGATTGGCCGCTGACCGGATCGATCGCTTTGCCCATCGGGTAACCAGGATGTTGCGGCAACAGCGCCGGATTGGCAAATGCCACGGTGGCACCCAATGCTCCAGTCACCAACAACAAGCTTATATTGAACGAGGATTTCATCGCGAAACCTCCTTGTCAGGCGAGTGAATAATGAGGCTCTTCCGGCATGATGACCAGGAGAGCGCGGAGCTGCACGAGTCCAACAGGCGAGAAAACCGTGACATGCGCAGTGTGACGTCGCCTTGGGTCTCATACGAACCTCCCAAGGGTATATACCAGCTTGGCTTCCGCTGAACGCCACAGTCAAGACCATCCAACCTGGCCAGGAGAGCTCCCGTCCAGGCTTCAGGCCGGGACATTGAAAGTGAAAACCGCAGAGGGGATGACCTGTCCAAGATCCCGGTTGTCTGACTAGTACCCTAGGGATTTCCCCAACTCCAAATGGTCGGAGACATTATCGTGATCGCCTCCACACGAATCATGTGGTATGTCTCCACAATAGGCAGAACGCCATCCGTGTCTCTAAGGCACCGTATGCTGGATGTCGTCGGGCAGTCGCCAAGCTGCTGACATGCATTTCTCAGGGATCCGTCTCATGCGTCACTCATATCAATACCGTTCCACCAAACAGAACCCTGACCTCTGTCAGGTTAGAATGCCGGGCTACAATGCACCAGAAAGTTCATTATCAGGTTTCCCTTTCAATAACTTCCACTACGGCAGGCGAAGCAACGTTGCTGGATCTCTCGATTGAAGGCTGTCGGATGGAATGTGCCGGTCAATTATCGGTCAATACCTACCTTTCACTCAGACTGCCGCTTACTTCTGATGAACCACCAATCCTCGTAGATCTCGCCGCGGTGCGATGGGTTCGTGAAAAAGATTGCGGCATTCAGTTTCTGTCCATCCAGCCGCCGCAGTTGAACCGTCTGGAAAAATTTCTCGCCGCATCCGTGAAGTCCGAACGGCCGCCCGGGTCATCCGATCGTTAAACTTCCTCGCGACTCACCCACATTCAGGCGCGATCAGCAAGTCCTCGACGCTCGTTCCGCACACATCGTCGCTCATCGCCCACCAAACAATAGGTACTCATAACCAAGAGCCAAGGGCGGGAAGCCAAGGGTGAGAAGACATTTTCCTGCTTGCCTTTTGCGTCTCGCTCTTGCATGCTTGCCGCCGTTCATTTCTGGGACAAGCCGGCACAAGATCCTACCAGGTCCGCAGACCTCAAGTCGGAGGCGATTCGCGATGATCGAAGATAATCAGAGCCGAAGGATCGATGTTCTTGCCATTGGATTGTTTGGACTCGCGGTGGGTGCCCTCACACTCGGGGTTGGGCAACTGGGCTGGATCTCTCACAAAAACCTAGTAGGGGCCCTGGTCATCGCGCTGATCTTTGGCGGGGTCGTGCAACTTCTAGCCGGGATTACGGACATTCGCTACAACGAACAGCTGGGTGGCACCGCGTTGACCATGTATGGGTTCCTCTGGATCACCCTCTGCACTGTCAAACTGGTCAGCGCAAGCACGACCTTTCAGTTCGACAACGCGCTCTACGCGCCGATCGATTTGGTCTACGCAGTCTTTTCTGCCGTCATGGTCTATCTCACGGCCTATCGAACTCTCGCCCTCAGCGCCCTGCATGTCGTCATCACGATGACCCTGCTGGCGACCACCTTTGCCAGGCTAGATTTCATCACCGATCTGCTTCCAGGCGTCGGGCACATCATCGTCGGGCTAATGGCCTTTTATCATGCCGTCGGCAGTCTGACCCAGGCCTTCACCGGCAAGGCCCTGGTTCCACTTGGCCCGCCCCTTCTTCATCATCCGTTGAAGCCTCTCCACTCCATAGCCAAGGTCGTGTAGCGCATCGCACGACAGGATCGTTACCAGTCCGCTCCGATCCGATCCACCACGATCTGATGCACCACCGCCTGCGGACCGAGACAGGCCAGGTACAATGCGGTTTCGGCAATGTCGAAGGGATCGATTTTTTCACTCCGCGCCCGCTCGGCTGCCGTGGCATCCACCAACTCATCTGCTACGCCACCAGGACAGATCGCACAGACTTTGATGTGATAGGCGCGCCCCTCGTCCGCGAGCGATTTAGTCAGCGCCATGATGGCATGCTTGGATGCACTGTAGGTGCCGGTTCCACTCCAGGCTTGCACGCCGGCCACGCTCGACATGTTGATGATGGTCCCGCCTCCCTGCTGCTTCATCTGCGTGAACCCCGCGCGACAACAGAGAAACGTGCCGCGTAGATTCGTGCTCATTACCTTATCGAATGCCTCGGTGCTGGTTTCCGCCAGTCGACCACCGCCAAAGATCCCGGCGTTGTTCACCAGAATATCGATGCGCTGAAACCGCCGAACGGTTTCGGCGATGAGCTGTTCGACTTGAGATTCAACCGCAATGTCGGTCTGCAGCGGAAAGGCGGTCCCGCCGGCGGCCTGAATGTGCGCCACCGTTTCTTCGCATTTCGCTAGTCGTCTGGCCGCGACCACTACGATCGCCCCTTCCTCAGCAAACCGTAAGGCGATGGCTTTGCCGATGCCGCTGCTGCTTCCGGTCACAATCGCAATCTTCTGTTTCAGACGTTCCATGGGTCTCCCTCCTGGTAGCTGTCCTTCCGTCATCAACCCGATACTCCTCTCGGCCGCTCGGCGTCATGACGAAAAGCAGGTCATTGCCCTGGAACAGGCGGATCAAGAACTCTTGCCCATGGCCTTTGTGACCCAGCGTCGCAGCACGGCTTCAAGCAGGCTAAATTGCAGGGGCTTGGTGAGGTAGTCATTCATCCCGGCTGCCACACATTTCTCCGGATCGTCGTCTTGAGCCCGGCCCGTCATCGCTACGATGGGCACTCGGGCCCCCTGACCTTCACGTTGGCGAATCATCGCAGTGGCCTGATAGCCATCCAGATCGGTCAGCTGGCAATCCATGAAGACCAGGTCATAGGGCGTCGCTGTGGCAGCCGCGACGGCCGCTTGCCCGCTTCTCGCCACATCAACCAGGCAGCCCAACCGTTCCAGCAGAGATACCGCCACAACCTGGCTGATCTCCTGGTTGTCCACAACCAACACGCGCGGGCGTTCACGATCACTCTGTTCGTGAAGACTGTGGCGGGTCATGAGCGGCCGTGCCACTCCCTTTTGATCAGTGAGGTGATCGGGTGTCTCTTGGAGCAACGTCGCCAAACAACGCCAGAGCGCCGACTGATGGATTGGTCTAGTGAGATACGCTGCCACACCGGCCTCCTGCGCCACCTGGGCATCACCTCGTTGGCCGAATGACGTCACGACGATCAGCGGGATGCTCTGTAGGACGGGTTCTTTCTTCATCGCCTGCGCCAGGGCGGTCCCCTCGCTCCCGGACAATTGCTCTTCCAGAATAACCAGATCGAAGGGGTGACCCTCTGTGGCGGCGGTACGCAGGAGGGTCACAGCTGCAGGCCCATCCCTTACAGTCGTCACTTGTATCCCTCTGGCGGCAAGGGAACGTTCCAACAATATTTGGCTCGACCCAGACTTCCCCACCAGACAGACCTTTCGACCGTCGAGGGCCGGGAGAGGTTCCGCCGCACTCTCTGTCAATGCAGACGCCTTGGCCAAACGAACCGTGAACCAGAATCGGCTCCCTTTACCGGAGGCGCTCTCCACCCCGATCTCTCCGTCCATCAGTTCCGTCAGGCGTTTGCAGATCGCCAGACCCAGTCCTGTTCCACCATACTTTCGCGTGCTCGAGCTATCGACTTGACTGAAGGTCTGGAACAGTCTGGTCTGCCCTTCGGGACTGATACCGATCCCCGTATCGGCCACCTCGCCGCGCACGAACACATGGTCCGCCGTCTCTTGCACGAGGCTGACGCGGAGAACCACTTCGCCTTGGTCGGTAAACTTGATCGCGTTCCCCAGCAAGTTCGCGAGCACCTGCCGCAAACGACCGGGATCCCCGCGCACGGCCGAGGGCACGGCCGCATCAATGAGTCCGACCACGTCAAGCCCTTTGCCCTGGGCTTGGGCGGCCACCAAATCCAGCGTGTCTTCGATCATGATCCGAAGATCGAAGTCGAGCTGATCCAAGGTCAATCGCCCGGCTTCGATCTTTGAGAAATCGAGGATGTCGTTAATGATCATCAGGAGGTGTTCACTGGAATTCTGAACCGTCGCCGCGTACTCTCGTTGCTCGGGGGTCAGGTCCGTCTCGAGCAGCAGCCCGGTCATCCCGATCACGCCGTTCATCGGCGTCCGAATTTCGTGACTCATCGTCGCCAGGAACTCGGACTTGAGTCTTACCGCTTCCATGGCCTGATCCCTGGCCAGCGCCAAGGCCTCTTCGGCCCGCTTCCGTTCAGTGATATCGGTGGCCACTCCGCCGATCGCATAGACGATCCCGTCGCGATCCAGGATCGGAAACTTAGAGACAATGCTCGTGTGGGAGCCACCGCTGTGGGTGGCCACTTCCTCGAACAGCAGTGGCCGTTTGGCCGTCAACACCAATCGGTCATTCGCCTGAAAAGCAGCCGCCTGGACAGGCGAAAACAGCTCCACATCGGTTCTTCCAAGAATCGCATCGCGAGACAGATTAAACGTCCGCTCGAACTGTCGATTGATATCAAGGTAGCGTCCTGCCGTATCTTTGAGAAAAATCAACGCGGGGCTGTGGTCAAGAATGGCCCTCAGTTGCCCTTCGCTCTCCGCAAGTTTCAACTCGATTTCCTTGCGGAGCGTAACATCCATGACCGTGCCCAACATGCGCGTAGGCGTACCGTCGGGGTCGCGCAGCACATCACCTCGGCAAGCCACCCAGTGCACGCTCGCATCGGGCCAGAGAATCCGATGTTCAATCTGATAGTCCGCATTGGCCTGAATCGACTGACTGATAGCCTTGAGCAACCGATCGAAGTCCTGAGGATGCACGAGGCGCAGATAGGATTCGTACGTCCCTGCAAAAGCCTCGCGGGTCAATCCGAAGACAGCGTGCACATTCTCCGACCATTGGACGGCATTTGTGCGGATATCCCAATCCCACACCCCCAGCTGCGCGGCCTTGAACGCGAGACGCAGCCGTTCCTCACTCACCGTGAGGGCCGCTTCGGTGCGCTTTTGCTCCGTGACGTCGATCGCTACCCCACCGACATACCGTTGTCCCCCTCGATCGTGAAACGGGAATTTGAACACCCACCAATCACGGAGGGTCCCATCCGGGTCCGGCGCCACTTCGACAAACTCTTTCGGCAGGCCTTCAGCCAGGATCATCTCGTCATGTTGCCGCAACTGTCGAGCGATCTCCTCAGGAAAGATTTCGAAGTCTGTCCGTCCGCGCCACAGGTCCGGCGTGACCTTCATCCGGCGAGCAAACACTTCATTCACATAGACATGGCGGCCCTGCTCATCCTTCATCCAGGCAATCACCGGACCATGGTCCATGAAGAGTCTGAACCGTTCCTCACTCTGCTGCAGGGCCGCTTCGGCCTCTGTCCGTGCTTGGAGGTCTTGCGCCTGGTCACGCTTCGCTACCGCCAGGGTCGCCTCCAACACACGCATTCGGTCGATGAGCGACACCACGACAGTGGCCACAACTAACGAAATGATGCCGGCCGTAAACGGATAGTCCCAGGTAATGTGTCCATGGATCAGGCGACTGAAGAGAAGACTTAAGAGGCAGGAAAAAACAACGGCGATCCAGATGAAATGCCAGAGACTGCCTTGGGTGAACCGGAGTAGGAATGACGCCATACCTACCCGGGATCCTTCAAAAGGAAGTCCTCAAGCATGCAAATTCTCACAGCCCGTGTGATTCGGCAGCACGTGAAGAGAGAGGACCTGGCGACAGCGTGACTGAGTCATCCTGCAACATCCTCCTGTGCAACGCGGGAGAATAGCAAGTCCGCCCCATAGGTTTCAAATTCCCAATCTTGAGGCCGGGTACGTTATGGCCTTCTGTTCATGGAACAGCGTGCCCACATTGTGCGAACAGAACAGGCCCTGGCCATTCGGCCCTACCACCATTGAATCAATTCAATGGGGACACCTAGTAATTGAGCTTCTGTTATTTCACCATCATGACTAGAGGACACCGTGGAGCGGATCGGCGGACCGGTTAGGACGATCGCGAGAAAGGTAATGATAACGATATCGAGAACAAGGAGAATGGGGAGGGTACTGAAGGGGCGGATCCCATAGCAGGCCAACCGAATGAGTCAGCAACCGGCAGACAACCGGCGGAAAAGCTACCGGTCTAGGTCCAGTTCTTCACCGGTGGGCTACTACGATCGATATTGTTTCCCAGCACCTTGCCGAGGCGGTCCAAGGCATCCTTTTCGGCTGCCTCACGTGTGGGAAAGGGTCCCGTCGCCACCGATTCTTCGACAACCTGTTCGGCCACTCCACAGCGGACAATACCCATAACCGTCCAGCGTCCATCTGCGAGTGCATGATAGGTCAGATGCACCTGACAACCGGCAATCTGCATATCCTTTGAATCTTCCGGCATCGAGGAAGTCTCCAGCTTAGGCATCACCTCGCTTTGTGAGTTTCATTGTAGACTTGGCTCCATTAGAGCCCAACTAGGAGAAACCCCCGTCGACCTAGTGGACGCCTCAGACTAGGCCTGACAAACTGTGAGAGACAAAGGCCCGCTCGCTGAGCGTCGCACGAGCCACGTCGAGAAGATGGTGATGGTGAGTAAAGATCATAACCTGTCCGCCCTCCGCGAACCGTGCCAACGCCCGCAAGATGTTGGCCGCCCGCTGGTCATCAGACGTGATGAGCGCATCGTCAAGGACCAGTGGCATCTGAGGATGTGACGCCCGCCGCACTTCCAGTGCCGCCAGTCGCAACGCGAGATACAGCTGATCCGCCGTTCCTTCGCTCATTTCTTCGACCTTGACTCGGCTGCCCCCGGATCGGAGCGCGCAGAGGACCGGCTGTTCCTCCGTCTCGTCCGTGACCAGCCGCTCATAGACGCCGCCTGTGATAAGGGAAAAGTAGGCGGAAGCCGCAGTGACCATGGGCGCCTGCGCCCGCTCGCGAAAACGGTTCAGGGACTCTTGTAGCAGCGCACGGGCCAGCTTCAGTCTGGCCCAAGGCCGGATGGCTGAGCGGTACCGGGCGGCCGCCGCTTCCATGGCTTCCCGTGCGAGGGCGGCGCGGTCGGAAGAATCGATGGTCTCCAGTGCCCGTCGAGCCTGCTCCTCGGCTTGTCGTGCGGCAACCTGCGCCTGTTCGCGAAGGATGAGCTCTTCACGACAGTGCGCACGCTCCGCATCGATCGTAATGGCATCACGGCCGGAGAGCTGCTGACGAAGCTGCTCTTCGGAGCGTGATGACGCCGCGGCAATCTGCTGGCGCACCTGCAGGAGGGAATTGTGAGCTCCGCGCTTGCGAGCGGCCGCCTCTTCAAGCTCGGGAAGTTTCTCGATGGTCTCCACACCGGCAGCTGCGCAGAGCCGCGTCAGCACCGATTGCTGCGTGACCATTTCCGATTCCGCAAGCCGTTGTTTCATCTGTGCCTTCTCTTGATCTCGTAGCAACGTGTTCCGCTCATGATCCCCGGCTCGTGCCGCAGCCAATCGTGCTCGCAGCCGATCGGCAAAGTCCTCTGCAGTGTGAGGGATCCTGTCACCGAGAAGCAGGACCAGTTGGCTGGATTGATTGCCGAGGTCATCCAGTATGGCTTGCACATGCGCCTTCCGCTGCTTCGCGTCACTGAGAGCCGACGCCTGGCGAGCCAGACCATCGAGTTCATCCAGGCGGGCTTTGACCGCATCTGGAATCGTGCCGGAAGGCAGGAACAATCTGGCATGCCATCCCTGCAGGGCAGACAGATGGCGCTGCAATCCAGCCTCGGTCTCGGCGAGCAGGCTCTCCACCTTCTCGCGTTCGGCTCGCTGCGTATGAGCCGCCTTGCGCTTCGCGCTGCGATCCGCTTCAGCCTCGACGGCACTCTTCTCCCATCGCATAGCTTGCTCGATCAACGAAGATAGGACACCGACATCCCCCGCCCTTATTTCCCTTACAGGACAGCCAACCGCCTGAAGCGCTTCGGCAATGCCGGTCGCGGCTTCACGAGTTTCTTCAACCAGCCGATCACGATCAGCGCGTAACGCTGCCACCCGTTCGGCCAACTGCAGGGCATCATGTCGCCTCCCTTGCCATTCACGTAATATGTCTGGATCAAGCTGAGGAAGACCGGCCTCCCTCAGCCGCTGTGCCCATGAAGCGAGAAGTTCTCCGCGGCGGGTAGCAAGAGCCGCCATGTTACGGTCGATCTCGCTCCAGCGCGCGTCCATCTGCGCGATTCGAACGGAACATTCCTCTAAGCCGGCGGCTCGTTTGGCATCGGCCCGCAGCAAATCGGCCTGACGATCAGCCTCACTCATCGTCGATTCGAAGGCTTCCGGCAATGGTCTGGTCGGATCGAAGTCGCGGGCGAGATCTGCGGCACTCTGAGTCTGCTCAATGTAGCCGCGGCGGATCAGTGCCCAGCCGGCATCGCGTTTTGAGCGGGCGAGACGCAGGGTCTCTGCGGTGACCACCTCACCTTCTGCCGCCAACTGCCGCTGCCGCAATCGTTGACCGTCCAAGTCACGGCCTACCAACTGCTGTTCATCGCGCATTTTCTTGAGCTGCTCGTCCACCTCCGCCAGGTGTTGCTTCGTGAGCGTGACCTGGGTCTCCAACACGGGCTGACTGCGCCGCAAAGCCGAGTCGGACGCGAGGCCTAAATCCGACAGCGCCTGTTCGAGCTTGCGATCGAGTTCTCGAAGCTGCCGATCGACATCATGGCTCCGTCGAACGACATCCCCCAGCGATTGCCCTGCCCGGACGGCCGCAGCCAGTCGTTGCCTGACGGCCTGGTCAGCCAGAACAGTCGGCTGGTCCGTTTCCGGCCTCAAAGCCTGGTCCAGCATCTCGGCACGCTGTCGGTATCCATCAAGTCGTTCGCCAAGCCGACTCACCTGGGCCAGGTGGTCGTCCAAGGCCA
The DNA here is from genome assembly GCA_040006855.1 of Nitrospira sp. Lineage (GTDB taxonomy): Bacteria > Nitrospirota > Nitrospiria > Nitrospirales > Nitrospiraceae > Nitrospira_A. The sequence continues at coordinate 1,368 of JBDTWG010000001.1, read as the reverse complement.
CGCGGTCGGCGGCAGAAGGAATGACCGGCAGCAGTTCACCAAGGGCTCGTCCCGGTGCAATTCGAGCAACGGCCATCGCCAGATCACTCTCGATCTTCGCCATGACGGCATCCTGTTGTTGCACCTCGATGCGGTGGCGGGCCGCGGCAGCAACTCCCGAGACCAATCGTTCGATCGCGTCCGCATGCTCGAGCACCAGCGGCTCAAGGACCAGCGCATGGAGCGCCCCTGCGCAACGGTCGAGTTCACGTTCAGCCTCTCTCACATCTCGCTGCGCATGGTCTAAGGCCTGTGCGGCCTTCAACCGTTCCTCGCGGGAGTTCTCCGCTAGATCTGGAATCATGGTGAGGGTGTGGAGGTCAGCTGCCACACGATCGTGCTCCCGCAGCAGCGGTTCGACCGTTCGCAGCTCCGTCAGCTCATTTTCCCGTCGACGCAACTGCTCCAAGGCTTTCGTCACCTCGTCGAGCGCAGCCGCGGCGGCTTCGTGGACACGATTGAGCGCTTGCCAATCGGCGGGTTTCGTCTGCGCCTGACGCCAGGCCTGCCGCTGCTCATCGAGCTGGCGGCGCGCCTCATTGATCACCGCGTTCTGCGCACGGCCGTGCGGGCTATAGAGCTTCTTCGCGTCGACTTCCAAGGCCGCCAATAGGGCCGCAATCCCGCGGGTTCCCGCGCTCGCTTCGAATAGCGTTGCCCCCAGATCGCCCTCGCCGCTCAGCAGCACCTGGCCGCCCTCGCGTAGACGAGCATGGTTGAGTCCGAACATGGCTTCAAACTCGGCGCGCTCCAGCCCGCCGGTCAATTCCCGTTCATGCCGGCTCTGTACTGTCAGAGTCGGATCTGGCTGCTCCGTCTCGACATCGAGACGAGCGAGGGTCGGGCCCCTACCCTTGCGGCGGACCAACCCGATCCGAGCTCCCGCCTGATCGACGAAGATCCCGCCGATACGTAGATCAGAAGACGTGTGGAGAAAGCCATCCGAGCTGCGTGACGGAATACCGAACCGGAGGTCGATCATGGCCCGGAGCGCCGACGACTTCCCCGCTTCATTGGGCCCGTAGATGAGATGCAGATCGGTGGGGCCTGTCGAAAAGTCCACCACCTTATTGGTAAAGGGCCCGAAGGCCTGCAACAACAACCGGACGAGTCTCATGCGCCTTCTCCAGTCACGGTCAGGCGCGCCAACACCGTGGCTTCGGCATCCAGCACAAGACTTCTCAATTCGGTCAGATCATCGAGTTTCGGCACATCTCCGGCCGCGACTTCCTGCGGTACGGAACTGAGCAACTCCCCGAGTTCAGACTGCGCCCAGCGAGCCAGCTCTGCCTCGTCGCTGAGGATCGAATCAACGAGACGGACCAATTC